>CAJOOM010000080.1 GCA_905236775.1 Candidatus Gastranaerophilales bacterium | reverse complement strand
CACCCTCTCAAAAACACTCAAATGCTTTTGTGCAACTGCATTTTTGCCTTATTGAATGAATTCAAAATTATCATGGACAGTAGTGCCGTCCGGTGAGGGAGTTCTTGCAAACTCCTTACAGGCACTAAGTGAGGGGAACAGCTTGACGTCTTTTCTTCCGTCAGAGCCACAAGGGGGCGAGGGGAACAGTTTAAACCCTGAAAATCCAATAAATCAAATAATAAAATTAATGTCACGAACCAAGAAAAATTTTGATATTTCAGATGTTGTATCAAAATTAAGAAACAAAAAATCAAGAAAGGATAAATAATTATGCGTTTTAAGAACTATATAAATAGATATAATAAGAAAAACAGAATATATTCAGAAGAAGAACTTCTTGCAATGACATTGAATGATTTGCTGGATAATGAGCCGAGTATCATGGCACAAGATGGCGATATAGGTATTCCAAGCTATGAAGAATTAAGACAATCACCAAATACACGCTGGATAGACCCATATACAAACTCTCAAGGGCAAAAAGACGGAGGATTTTTTGGAAGTATACCTGAGTATGATGAATCATTTTTCCCAAAGAAAAAAATAGAGCCGTTTGTATTCAATCCAAATCCTCCGTATATGATGTCAATGGCTGAGGGTGAACCGGAAGCAGAACAGGAAGAAGAAAGTCCTACAGTATTAGAGGGCGGAGTTGAAGAAAATGTGTATTTGCCTGAAGAAGATGAATCAGAGCCTAGCGTATACATTCCAGATGAAGAAGAACCCGAAGAACGGCAGAAAACTCCGTATGAATTGAGTGATGAAGATTTGACAGATATTTTGCAAAATATAATAAAAGCTAAAACAACCATAAACACTCAAAACGAACCAATTTTTGAAGATAATTTCCCAACTCTACCTAAAACAGATACACCTAATACACCTCCAGTATTACTCCCGCAATTCCAAACATCTCTAAAACAAGAAGAATTAAAAGAAATGTGGGGAAAACTATTGGAAAAATTGAGAAAAATGCTAAGAGCAAGTAATGTTTATAAAAATGGAACATATATTAGTGGTGCTTCTTCGATTAACCAAAATCAAAGAACCTCTAAAGCAGATTTATTACAAGGTATGTTTAATGATTATAAAAGCTTAAAAGACCCGGGTAATACTGCTGCGTACGTATTAGGAGAATTTTTAACTAACTATAATAATATGAAAGATGCAGATACCAAAAAGGCAGATAAATATTTTCACGCAAAAGCAAATTATGAAGCTGCTCAACAAGGGATTGTAGGTAGTGTTGTTGCAAAATTAATAAGTGATATAAGAGAATTAACAGATTCGTACCGTAATGTACACGAAAAAGGTTATACTCCAGAATTTAGTAAAAAAGATTCAGAAGAAGACCAAAAAGCAAACAGTGAGGGAAGAAGATTAGGAAGAAAATATCCAACAAAACCTCCATATGAAGCATTAGAACACTTAAAGCCAAAAGGATTGCCCGAACGCTATCAAAAACGTTGGTAAATTAACAATATTATTCGTTTTTTAAAAAACAAGAACTATCTTTTTCGTGCCATTCCCAATTGTATTTTAAGCAATTTTGTTTGCTTATTTTTACTTTACCATATTGGGTATTAATTTCTAAGCCTTTTTTGCAATAACCTATATCTAAGCAAGTGTCTAAATCATTGTTTGTATATGAGTGAAAAAGGAATATAGGTACGACTACAATTGTAACATTTATACAAAGCAAGCATACAAACAAAACTAACAGAAAATAATTTTTTTTATTTAGTTTTTTAAGTTTGTATGCTTGATTTATAATCTTTGAATTAAAAATTTTCATAATAAAATTATAGCATATAATGTTACAAAATTTAAATAAATTTTCTGTAAAAAATCTTAAAACATATATTGTTTTTCATAAAATTTACGTTATCGGTTGTAGAATTGTTACGATTTCTTAATGTTTATAAAAAATTAGGCAATTTTTGTGCATGTTTTGTTTTTATGTATTTGCGTAGAAGAAACTATATTTTATATTTAAAGAAAGTTATATGAATGGTTAAATCTATATCAAATTCCAATATACAAACTATTACAGGAAACAAGGCAACAATATCTAAGCCTAATATTGAAAATGCTGACTTGATAATCAAAGAAATTCTAAACTATCCGATTAGTTTTTATTCTATGCAAATACAACAGCATTCCAAAGGTTCGACACCACAAGTTGCAAAGAAATTAAAAGCATTAGAGGGTGATTTGGATGAAAAATTGCCAAAAGCAAAAGATATTATTCTTAAAGATATGGGTTTACCAAGTAATTTAGTGGAATGTGTTGATGAAGATTTGCATGGAAGTGGTTATGCGGCTTATTCAGCACCTTTAGGCAAAGTGTTATTTGACAAAAAATTTTGCCAGAAACCTGATTCAGAGTTTTCGGATGATGCCGTGATGTGTATTTTAAGGCACGAGCTTGACCACATGGAAGTGTTTATAAAATTATATAAGAAGATTGGCGGAAAAGAATTTGAAAAATTGCTCCCTGTGCTTTATGGCAAAGATATGCCAAAAGTAAATCACAAATTTTATAAAGAAATGTCAAAATATGTAAATATTGAAAATTTTGATTCCGATAAATTTATTAATGCAATAAAGAATTATTATAGCGGAGGTGCTTTAGGTGATTCACATTATAAAAATTTTATGATTATAACCAAGAATTTTGATAATGCACTAGAAAACTCTGCAAGAGAAAAACAGTATGAGTTAGAAAATCTTATGAATGTAACTACTCTTAAAGATTTTTATTCAATGATAGATGAAACCAAGAAATTT
>CAJOOM010000079.1 GCA_905236775.1 Candidatus Gastranaerophilales bacterium | reverse complement strand
GGACGTTACTCCGACGACACCCCGAATAATCCAAGAAGCGCGCATACTGCAACGAAACCGTTCCACAGAATTTGCAGGAAAAATTTTAATTTTTCCGCAAATTCTATTTGTAAAAATAATTAAAATTTGTTTATAAATATTTAAAAATTAATCATTCCAATTATCGCATCAGGGAAGAGACCAAAAATTATAAGTCCAGTGAGTATAGATGCTAATACAATGAATTCATGTACTGATAAATCATTAACTTTTACAAATTCTTCTCTAACTTCTCCAAAGAAACCGTTATGTAAGAATTTAAGCATATAACATGAACTTAAAATCAGCAGCGGTAGTGAAAATAATGCTGTAAATTTAATTATATCGGAAATATCTGCATTCATCGCGCCAATTATTGTTAATATTTCACTTACAAATGGTGCAAACATCGGCACTCCAATTGATGCGAGTATTATTAATACTGCGAACCCAAACAAGCGAGGCATTGGTACTGCTATTCCTTGTAAAGTATTTATATTTCTATCTTTAAATCTTAAATAAACTATTCCTGCAATCATAAATAGTCCGCATGTTACAAGACCATGTGCAACCATATGAAAAACTGATGCAGAAAGCCCAATTTTATTATCAGCACACAATCCTAAAAGAACCAAACCCATATTTGAAATGCTCGAATAAGCTATAATTCTCTTAATATCAGTTTGAGCATAGCAGACACATGCAGTGTAAATAATATTAATTAAGGCAAATATTGCTAAAATTGGCGCAATAATTTTAAAAGACTGTGGAAGTAATTCAAAATTAAATCTATAAATACCATAAGCTCCGGTTTTCAGCAGAATACCTGCCAGAACCATGCTAACTGGAGTAGAAGCATTTGTGTGTGCATCCGGAAGCCAAGTATGTAAAGGTATTATAGGAAGTTTTACACCAAATCCGATTAATAAGCATATTGCAATAAAAAGTTGTATGCCATTCGGAATGGTAGAATCTATAATATCAGAAAAACTGGCTGAGAGAATTCCGTTTGCAATAAAGTTATAATAGTGTAAAAGTAAAATCCCAAGGAGCATAAACATACTTCCGAAGAATGTAAATAAGATAAATTTTATTGCGGATTTTTTTGCATCGTCTTGATACTCATAATTTTCTTGGAATTTACCTCCGATTAAGAAATATGCTGGAACCATTTCAAGTTCCCAAAATAAGAAAAACAAAAACATATCAGAGGAAGTAAAAATACCTAAAATTGCAAATTCCAGAAGAAAAAGCATTGAGTAATAAAATTTATGATTTTTTCTTATATTAAATTTGCTTGAAATTGATGCCATGAAAAAAATAAATGAAGTTAATGTTACCAGTATCATAGAGATTGAATCAATCTTTAAAGAAAATTTTATTCCCAATGATTGAACCCAATCTAATCCAAAGAAACTTATTGAAGATGTGTATGGATTTGCAGGATTAAAGAATATAAGCATTAAAAATGCATATAAAAAATGCAAACCAAAAACACTTTTTGAGAATCGTCTTATAATAATTTCATTTGATGTGAATAATGGTGATAATAAAATTATGAATATTACAAGCGGAATAGATATTAAAAATGGTATTGATAAAAGTATGTTCATTTATTCTCCTTATATACGGACTTATCTAAGTATGACCAGGTAACCGATAATCATCAATGCAATTATAACAGATACTATTATAAACGCATATGCATTATATGTTTGCACATTTCCATTTTGCAAAAGCATGTCATGTCGTGACAAATCTTTTGAAATATTGCTTACAAAACTTACATATTTATTCATTATATTGATTTCTATCCAATCAACTATTTTTATGGGTAGTTTTGATATGAATAAAATCAACTTATAGTTTGACAAGATTTTATTATCTATAAAACTGAGCCACAAAGAGATTTTATCATAAACCCTCGGAACTAAATTATTGTAAAATTTTTCTAAAAATTTTGGGGTTTGATTAATTTTTTCTATAACATTTTTTTTACCTAACAAAAGAGCGAAAGCAATCCCTCCAATAGCTGCTGCATAGGGTTCCGCTAATGTATATGTTTGTCTAAACATCGAATATATTAGTATATTCCCGCAAAATAAAATAATAAAAGATAAAAGTTCAACAACATTACAATCTTTAATAATTTCACTGTTTTTATATATTAGGATTCCAAGTCTTATAATATAAAATCCTGTCATAAAAGATACAAACATAAATAATAGTGATAAAGCAAAATTATTGATATTTGCAAAAATAATTTCTTTTGGTGCTATTCCTGCAAAAAGAATTCCGGATAAACAAATAGCTCCAAATATAAAGAAAATAAAATTAATTTTACTACATTTCTTTTCTTTAGGTAGAGAAATAAACAATCCTGATTTTATAAATGCATGCGCAATAAGTAATATTAATGCAGCTTTTACTTGTTCAGTTCCAATTGCTAAAAACATCAATCCAAGATTTGCAGATGTTGAATAAGCAAGAATCTTTTTAAAATTTGTTTCTATAGAGGCTAAAATTGAACAAACTAGTGCTGTTAAAATACCAATTGTAATGATAATATTCATTAAAACAGGTGTAATTGTAAAAAATGGCATCATGCGAATTATTAGATATACACCGGCAATAACCATAGTTGCAGAGTGTAAAAGCGCGC
Source organism: Candidatus Gastranaerophilales bacterium (assembly GCA_905236775.1). Taxonomy (GTDB): domain Bacteria; phylum Cyanobacteriota; class Vampirovibrionia; order Gastranaerophilales; family Gastranaerophilaceae; genus CAG-196. The sequence goes on along the minus strand of CAJOOM010000079.1, from coordinate 7,209 downwards.
TAACAGGAAGTTTGGCTTCCATTGCATCCTGCAACCAAGTATAGAATGGGAATTGAGCAGACTTAACCATCGCAGCTGTTATAAAAGTCCCGCAGATTATATAAAAAACTGGTGTTGAAGTATATGCCATTAAAAATGTTGATATAGCATTAAAATCTTCAAATGAAAGTGTAGCAAATGTTTTATTAGCATATGTAAACATGTAATAAGATGTAACAATTATTCCTGTAAGAAGAGCCACATCTCCAATTCTGTTAATTAAAAATACCCGTTTTGAGGCATCCGATTTGATTATATTTTTATAATCAAACCCTATAAGTAAATATGATACAATTCCTACAAGTTCCCAAAAAACATAAAATTGAAATAAATTTGGACTAAAAATTAAAAATGCCATAGAAAAATTAAAGAGGTTTAAATATGCAAAAAATCTGTAGTTTTTCTTTTCATTTTTCATATAAGAAATAGAGAAAAGTTGTACAGAAAAACTTATTACAAATAATGCAAAAGCTACAATTAAGGATAGTTTATCAACTTGAAGACCGAATTGCAGAACAAAATTATTAATTTTTATAAATGGATAAAGCCAAACAATAGTATCCTCGATATTTGCAATACTAAAAGCTGTTGTACAAATCCCTAAAAAAGAAGATAATAGTGTAACCAAGTAAATAACTTTCTTGTTTACATAAATAGAGAAAAATCTTCCAATCATAATAATCAAGAATATCCATAACGGAAGAAGTAATATTAATGATAAATTGTCCAGTATTATATTTTGCATTTTCTATTTTCCATTTTTTAATTACTATAATCTTCCATACAGTCGCTTTCCTTTTTTTGAAACATCAGATAAAAGATATAAAGTGCAACTGCCAGTTCTGCGGCTCCAAGCCCGACATAAAACAATGCCATTATGTAACCATCGAATTTATAATTATCACAATATGATGCAAATGTAATAAAATTGATATTTATACCGGTTAGCATAAATTCAATTGAAATTAAGACTTTTATAACATTTTTACTAACAATTGAGCCAATTATTCCAATAAGAAATAAAATTAAGCCAAGAAATAAATAATGATACATTGTAACAAAATCGGTATCAGACAATTTCAGCCTCCTTATGATTAATTTTTAATTTTTCATTTCCTATTTTAGACTTATAATGCCGTTCTTTTTTATTAAATAGTGTAAGCCCTGCAATAACAACGGTCAGAAGCAAAGATAGAAGTTCAAAAGCCCAAACGTAATTTATAAAAATTCCTTTCGCAAACTCCAATAATACATCGTATGAGCTAAATTGCTGAATATTTGCCACATTAAATGTATTAGGAATCATCGCATTAGAAATCATAATTATATATACAAAAGCCATAATAAATAGGGAGGAGAAGAATATTGTTAAGAAAGAAATAAAAGATTCTTTTTTATTATAAATTTTCTTTGTTGTAAACATTATTGAGATGCCAATGATTATAGGAACTGCAAAACCATAAATTGCAGCTTGAATTATTGCATTATATTCACTTCCTAAATTATAGAAAATTATAGAGGTAGAAAAGAATACTATAATTGCACAAAGCAGCGAATAAATGATATTTTTTAAAAATAATGACAAAATTGAAAAACAAATTATAAAAAAGGAGGCAACAAAAAATACTACTGAATTATTAATCATCACAACCTCCTTTATAATTCAATTTTAACTCTTCTTTTTGTTCTGTAGCAAGTTCAAATTCTTGTGATAATTTTATTGCACCACGAGGACAGTAATACATGCAATTCCCGCAAAAAATACATTTTTCCAGATTGAAAGTATATGAAATTACTTTTTTGTTATTATCTTGAATGTATTCTATTGCTTTTGCTGGACATACCTTTTTACAAATGCCACAACCTACGCAGCCGTCATTTCCTATTTTTACATACGGTTTACCCCTGAACATCTCTGATTGATATCGTTTTTTCTCAGGATACTCTAATGTAGTCGGTTTCATAAATAAATGTTTTATTACTGTGAATAGCCCTTCTATGATAGAAAACATGTTGTACCTCCTGTAGTAAATTTGAAAATTACTACCAGTAATAAATTAAATATGGAAATCGGTAATAAATATGCCCATGAAAATTTTAAAAGGTCAAAAGAAGCAAGTCGTGGAAGAGTTGCTCTTATCCAGATTATTAAAAATATTATTATGGATGCTTTAGAAATCAGCCAAAAAACTTGTTCAAAATATATTAGAATATTTGCAAAGAGAGTATCTCCAAAAATTAGATGACTTATATAAAAACCAAACGGAGATAAGTATCCGCCTAAAAACATTATCGAGAGAAATATAGAGCTTACAAATAATAATGCATACTCACTTAGATAGAATAATGCAAATCTCATTCCCGAATATTCCGTATTATATCCGCATATAAGTTCACTTTCAGCTTCCGGTAAATCAAAAGGACAGCGATTTAGTTCTGCAAGTGTACATATAAACATTATTACAAACCCTAAGATGCATGGTATGCAGAACCAATCAAGAGCACCGTGTGTTAAGCTTTGTGATAGTATTATTTCTTTTAGATTCATTGAACCTGCGAGTACAATGACAGAAAGTACAACAAATGCCATGGGAACTTCATAACTTAAAATTTGTGCAATTGCTCTTGCAGAACCTATTAAGGAGTACTTATTGTTACTTGCCCAACCTGCCATAAAGATACTTAAAACCGGAAATGCTGCAAGTATTAAATACAAAATAACATTAGTAGATGTATCTACAAAAGTGAATTCGGAACTATACGGTATAATTCCGACTATTGTCATAACCGGTATAAATACAAGAATTGGCGCCAAGTTATACAAGAATTTATCAGCCTTAACCGGTGTAATATTTTCCTTGATTAGTAATTTAAAAGCATCTGCTATAGTTTGTAATAATCCCCAAAAACCCACACGATTTGGACCTTTTCTTTGTGTAAGCCATCCGAGCAATTTCCTTTCAGCAAGAACAAGAACTAAAACTACAATTAATAAAGCAATTGCCACTATGCAAAATGGTATAATATAGAAAGTTATATTTCCAAAAAGTTCACTAATTCCATACTTCGATAGAAATTCAATATATAAGTGATAAAGATAGTTCATATTATTTATCCACCTCCGGTAGTATTACATCAAGTGAACCAAATATTGCAATTGCATCATTTAAGTATTCTCCGACAAGCAGGCTGCGTAAAAAATTAACAGAATAATAAGAACCTGTTCTCCATTTTAATCTGTATGGTTTATCTAATCCTGTAGATTTGATATAAATTGAAGCCATTCCTCTTGGAGCTTCTATCTCATGATAGTATTCTCCATCCGGAAGTTTAATAGTTAAAGGATTTATCAAGTTTTGATTTAAAGATTGTTCCTTTTTTAAAATTTCAAGAGCTTGTTTTATAAGTTTAATGCTTTCTTTTATTTCAAGTATCCTTGCTTTATATCTTGCCCAAGCATCCTTTTCATTTATAACGACAGGAGAAAATTCAAAATTTTTATAAAGATAATCATTACTTCTTACATCATAATTTACTCCTGATGCCCTTAAATTAACTCCGGTAATTGCATTATTAATTGCAATATGAGGTTCGATTATACCTTTACCTTTTGTTCTTGATAAAAAAATTGGATTATTTGTAATTATTTTTTCGTAATCATCAAGCTTTTCAGGCAAGATTTTTATAATTTCTTCAATATCATCTATATGTTCAATATCTTTACGAACTCCTCCAAAGATAAAGTAATTATACATCATTCTTTGTCCGGTAAGCTTTTCAAAATATCTCAAAATTAATTCACGTTCTCTCATTGTATAGAAAAATGGTGAAACCGCTCCTAAGTCCATTAAAAAAGCTCCTATCCAAAGAAGGTGTGAAGAAATACGATTCAGTTCAAGGAGTGCTACCCTTATAGCTTTTACTCTTAGAGAAAGTTCAATACCTAAAGCTTTTTCTACAGTTCTGCATAAAAGTTCTGAATAAAAGCATCCTGCAAGATAATCGATTCTGTCAACGGTTGGAAGATATTGAATATATGTCATATTTTCAGCCATTTTTTCCATACCGCGATGAAGATATCCGACATCAGGTTCGCAGGATAAAATTTTTTCTCCATCGAGTTCTAATATTAGTCTTAAAACACCATGTGTTGAAGGATGTTGCGGACCAAGATTAAGTTTAAGCGTTGTTGCTGTTATTGTCATTCCAAGCTAACCTCGTATCATCTTGTATGTAATCTTTTCTAAGCGGATAACCATCCCAGTCCTCCGGCATGTACAGTCTTTTTAGATTTTCATTTCCAATAAATTTGATTCCAAACATATCATATATTTCATTTTCATCTGCTTTTGCTGATTCAAATAAATCCGCAATGCTTTCTGCTTCGTGTGTAATTTTAATAGAAATTACAGCATCTTCTTCATTTTCCGTAGAATAAAGATTGTAAATTAATTCAAATTGACCATTACTCAAATCTATGCATGTAATAGATTTAAGCATGTCAAAAGAGTAATTATTTAGTAGAAAATCTAATGTTTCGTGCAGATTTTTTTCAACACAAATTTTATTTCCGTCTAATTTGCACTCATTTATAAATTTTTGCAGTTCGTCAGTATTCATTTTGAATCCTCACTAATATTCCACCTTGCTCTTTTAATCTGGAACTATGGGAATTTACAAATTCTTTCCGTTTTAAAATAGATTCCTTTTTGATTATTTTCTTTTGCAATTTTCTTACAGCATCAATCAATGCTTCAGGTTTAGGCGGACACTGCGGTAGATAAATATCTACAGGAATAATTTTATCAATTCCGCGTATAACAGAGTAAGAATTGTCGCAAAACATTCCTCCACCGCAAGTACAAGCTCCCATTGCAATAACGTACTTAGGTTCAGCCATCTGTTCATATAACCGTAGAAGCACCGGAGCCATCTTATGAGTAATTGTTCCGGCACAAATTAACAAATCGGCTTGTCTTGGCGAACCTCTAAATACTTCTGAACCAAATCGTGCAATATCATTATCTGAAGCAACAGTATGCATCATCTCAATACCACAGCAAGATGTTGCAAATGTGAGCGGCCAAAGAGAATTTGCTCTTGCATTATTTAATATTAAGTCGATAGAAGTAACAAAAAAATTCATTATATCCACCTCAACATTTTTTTGTTTATTGCAAAATATAAACCTAAAAGCAATATTCCCACAAAAATAAAAGCTTCAACTATTGCAAACAAACCTAATGAATTCATAAAAACAGCAAATGGATAGAGGAATATTGTTTCAATATCAAAAATTAAAAACATAATGGCATAATTAAAGTATTTGATATCGAATTTTATTCTTGCGCTTCCTACAGATTTAATACCGCATTCATATGTAGAACTTTTTACAAAAGAGTTTTTTCTGTATCCGCAAATAAATCCTGCAATTATCATTGCTATTGCAAATAAAGCTGATAAGATTACAAAAATTGATAAACAAACTAGCTCTTTCAATATAAAATTCCTCTAATTATATTCTACTGAAAAATAATTTGATATAATAGATATTATTATACAATGTTAAGATAAATGTATGACCCGATTGAGTAAATTCTTCATATTTTTAATATTAGTAAGTTTTACAATCACTCCAGTTTATTCAGTATTGGAGGGAGGTATAGATAATTCATATACTATTGATTATACAAAACTTAATAAATCAGAACTGGAAAACAAAGCGAATTTTGTTTATGAATCTGCTTTAGCTTCAAAAACAATAAATGATAGCATGACTCAAGCTTTAAACTTATACACAATACTAAAAAATATTGACCCTAAAAATATGACATATACTTTGAGACTAGGATTGTTATATGATACATTAGGAAAGGATCGTTTAGCAAAAGGTAATTATTACCAAGCAATATGTACAAATCCTAAAAAACCTGAGCCATATTTTTATTTTGGAAATTATTTTTATAAAAGAGAACAATATTTAAAAGCATTAAGATTTTATAAGAAAGCTCACGAGCACGGTTATTCATCAAATTATGAATTATTAGAAAAAATAAATGGCATTTACAAAAAGCTTGGCGACACCGAAACTTCTGCAATTTTCAAACAAAAACCAATAGAGGATATGTTTAAAGAACTTGAAATGCTGCAAAATAAGACTTTAGACGGAGGTTTAACTCCATTTTCAAGCTCAGATGATTTGAATAGAGAGCTTGAAGAAATAGAGTATAGCAATATGCTGATAGATATTGAACAAATACATGATACAAATTTATTTGATGAACTCCCTGATTAGAATGAAAGTATGGAAGAGATTCATCCTACGAAATAGGAAAGGAAATCAAAATGGGATTATTTGAAGAAACCGTAAAAATTCGATATTCGGAAATGGATTGCGATTTGGTTTTAAAACCATCAGCCATGTTGCAATTTTTACAGGATTTAGCGAGTGATAATGCAGAAACATTGGGATTTGGATATTCATATATTGTAGAACATAACTTAGCTTGGTTTTTATTAAAGTATCACTTGGAATTTGAAGATTATCCGGAAGGAATATATGATTTAACAATAAAAACGGAACCCAGAGGATATAATAAAATTTTTGCGTTCCGTGATTTTTATATCTTACACCACGGTAAAGAAATTGGACGAGCAATAAGCACGTGGGCTCTAGTAGATTTAAATACAAAATCAATGGCAAATGCTTCCGAGATATTAGCTGACAACAAATATATGGTTCAACATGAAAAAAGAGAAGACGATTTATCATATGGAAAAATAAAGTTACCTGAGAGGTTTGATATAGAAAAAACTTTTGAAGTCAGATTTGATGATTTGGATGTAAACAGGCATGTAAATAATGCAAATTACATTGTTTGGGCAATAGAGCCGCTTGATTTTGAATATAGAAGATTGCACAAATTAAAAACTATAGATATGGTATTTAAAAAAGAAATTAGTTATGGTTCAAAAGTCTTGTCACAGCTTAGTGTTAATAATAAAAACACGATTCATGCTTTAAAGAATGCTGAAACAGGAGAAGAACTATGTCTTGTAAATGCTGAATGGGTAGAAAAGTAGTAGAGCTTGCGGAAAAATTAAAATTTTGTCTTGGATTTCCTCCTGCTCTAGCCTGTCACTCACTGTGCTAAAGCACTTGTTCGTTTC
>CAJOOM010000078.1 GCA_905236775.1 Candidatus Gastranaerophilales bacterium | reverse complement strand
CCGCACACGACCTGAGTTTCACACACTTTAGGTCGTGTTTGAAAAAGTTCGAAAAATTGTCATTTTTCGACTTTTTCCGCACACTCCTATTGTAAATTTTTGTTTAGAAATGTAACAATTTTCTTAAATTTACCCCTTTATCGTTAAAGTTTAAAAAAAATATGCCGATATACATGTTAAGGAGAATTAATTGATGGAAAATTTTAATACGCCAAAATCTGATGATATGTTGAATACAAACGGCACAAATAATATTGACAATCAAGTCCAAGGAAAAGCACAATCTAATCAGCAGTCACAAGCCTCAGAAGGGAAAGTTATAGATGAAGCCAATTACAAAATAAGAGCACCTCGAGAAGATGGTCCAAGTGCAGTTGGTCGAGGCGGTGATCCTTTGTTTAGGCGCATTAAAGCAACAAGGGAACAACTTATAGAATTAATGAATGAAACAAGTACGGTTCAAGATTGGGTTCAAAGAGAAACATGCAATAATGTGGCTCTGTCATGCTTAGAAAGTGCGGAATTAAAAGAAACATATTTTGCCATAAAAGATGGGTTTGGAGAATATGGAAGAATCACTCTTATGGGATATAAAACACCTATAGGAGTAGAGATTCCAAGATTAAAAATATACGATACCGATGGTGAAGTTATAGAAGTATTAACCGGTCCTATGGTAATAGATGAATTAAATAAGCGGGCTTTGGCTTATAAAAATGCATTAAATAAGTACGAATCTTTACCGGTAGACGATGAAGCTCTTATGCAGGAAGGTACGATAGCGGATTATTCAGGGAATCCGGATGATTATGTATAATAATTATTCCAAATCTTCGTCAAAATATCCTACTATAAATTTAAATGTGTTTATAGCAGTTTCTATATCCATCGTTTTTTCAATGTTGCCACGTTTGTTTTTTATTGTAATAGTATTGTTGTTTAAATCAACATCTTTAAGAACATAGACATGCCAGTTTCTTCCGTCCAGCATTTTGATACCTGTTCCTATAACAAGGTTGTGATTCTTATCCTTATCCATTCTTTTAAATAGCGACATGACCTCGTCTCTTTTAGAAGAAAGATCAATATTAAAGTCCATTTCAGCAATATTTATAGTAGGTTCTTTACCTGTAAAGATTTTCATAAAGTGTGAAGGTATGCTATTTTCGAAAGTATATGTTTTAAAATCATCTGTAAATCTACAAATCCAAGGTTTAGCTTTGTATCGTTTCTCATATTCTCCAACTGATATATCCATGCTTCTCACAATTTCATTATTTTGAAGTTCGTAAAGTTTTTCATATCCGTTTACCACAATATTAGTAGGAATAGAGTATTTTTCACGTTTCCCATTAGGGGTGTATAAATAACAATTCACTAAAAAAGGATTATTGTCATCGTGTTCGATTTGTTTCTTTAGAATTTTACGTCCGTTTGGTGTTTTAGAAAGAGTTTCCAAAGTAGACATAATATAGCAGTCGCTGAAATATTGCGGAGTCGTTTTTATACTGTCGATTTCCTTATCGGAAATCACAGATTTAAAACCTATATTCATACTTTGAAAATAACACTTCATATATATATTAAAATCACAACTCAGAAATTATTGCTAAATTGTTTCAAAAATGTTACAATTTAAACCAAAAGGGAATGCTTTATGTCAAAAATTTTGATAGCTTCTGATCATGGCGGTTACAATCTTAAGCAGGAGATTGTAAAATATGTTAAGTATAAGGGCTTGGAAATAGAGGATTGTGGATGTCATAGTACAGATTCGTGCGATTATCCTGTTTATGCTAAACTTGTTGCAAATGAGGTAGCAAAATCAGATGACATAAAAGGAATTCTTGTGTGCGGTACCGGTATTGGAATGTCCATTGCTGCAAACAGGATAGATGGTGTGAGAGCTTCGCATTGCACTGATACGTTTTCTGCAAGAATGACCCGAATGCATAATGATTCAAATATTCTTTGTTTAGGTGAAAGAATAACAGGAATTGGTTTAGCGCTGGACATTGTTGATGTCTGGTTAAATACCGAATTTGAAGGTGGAAGACATAAAAGAAGAATAGACATGATATAGGAAAAATAAATGACAGAAGAGTTAAGTTCATATAAATTCGCATGCGTTATTGCCAGAATATTAGATGAAAAAATTGCAAGTAATATTTCAATATTAAATATAGGTAATGTTTCATCATTTGCAGATTATTTTGTAATATGTTCGGCGCAAACAAGTACACAAGTTAAGGCACTTACAGAAAACTTGTCTGAAAAAATAAAAAATACATTTTCACGTTTACCTTTAGGCAGAGAAAATGATTTGAAAAACAGATGGAATTTAGTAGATTATGGTGATGTTGTTGTACATATTCTTCAAGAAGAAGAACGTTCAACATATGCAATAGAGAAATTTTGGAATCATGCATATAGCATTCCGCGTGAAACTTGGTTAAAAGAATCTGTAGAGTATTCAGAATATGAGAAAGTAGAGAAATAATGGATAAAAAAGAATTAAACAAAGAAATTGAAAAAACTGTATTAAAAATGGCAATGGAGCCAAATAATACCGATAATTATCATGAACTTGCAAAATTATATGCAATGGGGAATCAGTATGAAAAAGTAATCTCGGTTTATGAAAGTTTATTGGAAATTGATCCAAAAGATATACAAACATTGTTAAATTTGGGTAGCATTTGGTTTTATTCAAAAGAGTACCGGAAAGCCCTTAAATACTTTAACCAAGCTATGCTTGTTAATCCGAGCAACTATCTTGTATATTATAATATTGCCAATACTTATGCAGAATTAAAGAATTTTTCAAGAGCACTGCATTTCTATAATAGAACACTTGATTTTAATTCTGACGATCCGGAAGTATATAATGCAATAGCGCTTTTATACCATGATTTTGAGGATTATGTTGAGTCTAAAGCTTATTATGAAAAGGCTTTATCGATTGATCCTAAAAACTTAACAGCATTAATTGATTTAGGCAATGTTTGTTTTAAACTCTTTGATTATAATTCCGCATTAGAAAATTATTACAAAGTGGCTGAGCTTGCTCCGACAAATAAAACGGTTTGCCTGTGTATAGCAAATACTCATGCAGCAAATAAGGATAGGGAGAAGTGTTATGAAAGCTTTGAAAAAGCATTGAAATTAGATGGTAATAATTATAAGGCTTACATCTGTTATGCAATTGCGAAATCTGATTTTAAAGACTATGATGAAGCTATAGAACTTTATAAAAAAGCAATAGAGATACAGCCGCAAGAAGCCAATGCTCATATTCTTTTGGGTAATTTATATTCAAATATTAAAAAATACGAAGAAGCAGAGAAAGAATATAGAGAAGCCCTTAAGATTAACAAGCTTGATCCTAGTATATATGTTCTTTTGGCTAACGTATTCTTTATGAACAATGAGTTTGAAAAAGCGATTAATTCTTATAGAGCAGCCGTAAATATGCGCCCTGAAAATGATGAATATAAGCTTGTGTTTATTCAAGTTTTAGAAGATTACATTGCAGAATTAAGGAAAGGAGATTTACTTGAAGCAGTATAGTTCGGTATCTTTAATAGAAAGGATTATATCCGCAGCAACTTATATGACAACAGGACTGGTTGGCTTTGTTTGGTTGATTATAGGGGTCTTATTAAAAAAAATGCCAACACCATTTTTAATGTATCATATTTTTCAATCAATTTTTCTTTCTATAACATTTTTCTTATTTTTTGAGTTGTTGAAAATGATAAGCAGAATACCATTTTTGAAAATTATATCTATAGTATTAAGCAATCCTGTACCTATATGCTATAATATGTCAATATTGCAGATTATAACAACAACATTGCTAATATATCTGGTTATTACTTCGTTTATGGGTTTATATTCCTATGTTCCCTACGTTTCAAACATAATTAATGCAAATATAAACAGAAAATAATTTACATATAGAGGATTGCTCTTGACACGTATTTATGTTCTTGATAACATTTAGTTTGTGGTTGTTAAAAACAGCTATATATGGCCGAAGTATTGTTTGGATTGAAAATTAAATAAAAATAAAATTTGCGCTTGTAGCTCAGCAGGTAGAGCACTCCCCTTTTAAGGGATAGGTCGCGCGTTCGAATCGCGCCAAGCGCAAAATAAAGAGGAT
>CAJOOM010000077.1 GCA_905236775.1 Candidatus Gastranaerophilales bacterium | reverse complement strand
GATAAACGAGCGGAGGTAAGAGAGGATCTGCAATTCATGAGCGCTCAAAAGCTCGGTAAGCATGAAGCGGAGATTGAGAAGATCAAGAGCATATTCCTGTCGATCCTGCGTGACATAAAAAAGGACATAGATAGCGGAAAACAGCCCGAAAAAACTGCCACCGCCGCTATGCTTCAAGGCGTACAAGACGAAATAAAAGAACGCGGCACGGAACACCTTTCAAAAGATGATGTCGCTGATATTGTAGTGAATCAGTTTGGCTTGGCGTCCAAAATGAACGAGAAATCCATCAGCCTATTCAAAAAGCTAATGAAGGGAATGATGAAATAGGAAATAACGAAGGCAGATATATGAAACCTCAATTATTAATCCAAAGTTAATTTCTTAGGCTAGCATTTCCATTAAAGTAGTGTTATACTAAGTATTGAGATCATATTCAAAAACATATTATGGGGGTAAAGTAATGGATTTATTGCACTATGAACCAGATGTAAGCAATATGAAAACTATTCTCGTATATTCCGATTTTTTTGATAAAGAAACAATGCCTGATTTGGTAGATGAAATATCAAAAGCTAATATGCATAAATCAATATCGATTATATGTGAATTGATTGTTTTGAATGATTGTACTCTTCCCCCTATCAAATTCCTTTGGTTTGATTACTCTGTTCCATTCCAAAGCATTTTAAAAAACATGGTGATAAAACCGTCATCTAGTGAAGAAATGTTTTCCAATCCATTGTTTAGAAAAGATAAGTGCATTATTTCTTTGCAAACCCTGTTGCTTTTACTAAAGGATTTTATTCTTTATGGAAACTATGACACACTTTCACAAACCGAGTATTCAATCGAAGAAGAAGATTATATCCATATTGTAAAACTACAATTAATTGAATCAGAAAGGTTGAATGCAAAACAGAGTTCAGAAATCAATTTGAATCATTTTCTTTATGCAAATTATCATTTGAACTTCAGAAAAAATCTGGCTTCAGAATTAGCAAGAATGAGTTATATGATGGAACTGGATAAGTCATCCGATTTCCTTTCTGAAAAGCAAAAAGATGAATACGTTGATTATTATCATGATTTTGAAGGAAAGTATGGGTTTACACCAATAGAGTATCTTACGCTCTTGTTTTGGGAAGCGAGAATTTATTACGAAGACTCTTCTAAAACTGCGTTGCGCTATTCCGGTATATGGGACACAGTTGAAAACAAATTTGGTTCTTCCCCTCATAAAGACCTGATTGCAAAAGTTATAGATACTGTCTCGTTAAAGGTTCCTGACTATAAACCTTGGGCAAACAGCAGTAAAGATAGAGAGTGGGATTTCAGTAAGTTCTACGCTTTTCCGTTTATAAAAGATAATAACGGAAGATATCTTGCCATATCTGACGTTACAACAATAAATGCTTTTTTTGAAAATTTGTTTTGGTTGATTAGAGAGTGTTATCCAGAGGATCATTATTCAGCTATGGCTTTTTTTGGAAGGCTATACGAACACTACATTCAAGAGCTAACTAAAGCCTCAGTTACAGACGATTATACGCATATAGAAGAATTTGAATATGGAAAAGAGAAAAAACTATCTTCGGATGCCTATATTAAAAAAGAAAAGAATCTTTTAGTTGTTGAAGCAAAAGGCTTTTCAGTTCTGCAAAACTGTATGATACAAAATACGAATATTGAAGAGAATAACAATAAACTGTTCGTTAAGCCGGTTTTACAAGCTGATAGGTGTTTAAATGAAACTTTAACCATTAAGGACGAGTTTAAAGATGTTAATACAGCTTTTATCATTTCTGTAACTATGGACAGCATTAATGCGGTCCCAAAATACTATGAAGATATTTATAGCCATATCGAAAGTCAAAAAATATGTGATAAGACGAAGTATTACTTTAATTTAAGTATAGAGGATTATGAGATATTAATGTACCTATTAGAAAATGGAGCTGATATTTTCAACATACTAGAAACGTATTATCAAGAAAAAACTTTATCACCATTTATAACTTATATTGAGGATCGCTATGCAAAACCGGACTTACCTTCATTTACAAATGAACAATATAGAGTTTTTTCAGAAAGCATGAAACAGTTCTTATTCTCAGAATAAATATAACAAGTTTTACATTGACAAGAATAATAATTTTGTATAACACAAAGTGAGCAGAACATAAAAACGTTCTGCTCACTTTTATTAAAGTCCGGTAAATATGATATACGATCTTTTTAAACACTTTTGTTACATTTTATGTTCGCCAAAACCAAACCGAATTCTAAAGTGCTAGTCCCTATATCAAGGAGTTCTTTAGGCCTCTGGGAAAACGTTTTAAATATGTCTATTTGGAACAAAGGCTCACTCAAAACGAGGCTCCCATATAGCCCTAAAACTTACATATCTCAGCCGTGTCGCACAAAACCGTAAAACTAATGAAATTAGTCTACTTTTCTGTTTTTGCTCCCCGTAACGCGAAAAAACAAGCCGCAGGATACCCCAAACAGTACATTTGAACAGCAAATCGGTTTTATACAAATTCATCTGCTCGTAAATGCAAAAACGCAAAAATCAGTATTGCTTTTTTTCAATATAGGTGTATAATAAACTTATATAAAAATATCTGCTCCAAGGACTAGTTAAACTAAAATTCGAAGAGGTTTCCTATGCGTGATATCACTACAGCAAAAGAGATTTTTGAACAACATGGCGGGATCATGAAGACATCCGAGTTATCAAAGGAAAAGATATACTATGCGGACGTCGCCTATTTGATTCAGGCAGGCGTCATTGAAAAAGTGCGTACCGGTTATTATCAGTGGATAGATCCGGATAATCAAAGCGAGGCTGCAACTGTTATCAGGCTGTTTCCCGATGGTATTCTATGTATGGATACGGCTCTGCGTCATTATGGTTACAGCGATCGTACTCCGGTACAGTGGCATATCGCAGTCAGCAAATATTCCAACCGTACGCGATTCAAAATCGATTATCCCTTTATAAAGCCTTATTATGTTGCACCTGAGATATTGGAAATAGGACTTTGCGAGCAGGAGATCGACGG
>CAJOOM010000076.1 GCA_905236775.1 Candidatus Gastranaerophilales bacterium | reverse complement strand
CCCGTTGGGAGAAGGAGTAAGTACCACCCTCTCCCAGCGGGAGAGGTAGAATTTCGATATGAGGACTTGTTCGAATATCAGAAATTCAGGTGAGGGTACAATCATGGTAAAATGGTTGTATGAAACACAAAAGCACAACATTAAACCAAGCAAGAGAATTAAGAAAAAATATGACAATCCAAGAAAGAAAATTATGGCATATTTTGCGGAATAATGCTTTTTACGGATTAAAGTTTAAAAGGCAGGTTCCTATTGGGAATTATGTAGCGGATTTTGTATGCGAACAATACAATTTAATAATTGAGCTTGACGGCGGTCAACACAATGAACCTGATAATATAGAAAAAGATAAAACGAGAACTGAGTATTTGAACTCACTGGGCTATAAAGTTTTAAGATTTTGGAATTTTGAGATTGAAAAAAATATAGACGGTGTGTGTCAAGTTATTTATACTACGGTGTTTAATAAGTAAATATTTTGGGTTCGTACCCTCATTCATTATATAGAACCGAACCCTCAACGAATCCATAAGCTTCGCTTTGCTCAGCAATGGCTTCTCTTCCCCCGCTGGGGGAAGGTGCTTATGTATACTCGTAAACAAATTGCATTTCTTAGTCTCAAGTGATAACATGGTACCTAAAAGAGGAGAGAAAATATGAAGAAAATAGTTGTAATATTATTAATGATGTTTATTACAAATTTAACAGTAAACGCAGCCGGAACATTTAAAGCTGATGCTAAAACAAAAAGAATTGCTTCCGGAACTAGATTCGAATTAGAATTTTTACAGCCGGTTTCAACATCTTCTGGTTCAGAGGGAGATTTTTTTACAGCTTCTTTAAAAAATGAGCTTTCTACTGACAATATAGTAATATTACCAAGAGGGTCTGTTATTAGAGGTAGTATATCTACAATTAAAACAGCAAAGCGTTTTTCAAGAGGTGCAATGTTATATCTAGATTTTGACCATGTTGTTACACCAAACGGCAGACAAATACCACTTGATATGGCGGTTGTTTCATATGACAAAATAAATTATGATGGCGGACTTTATAAAAATCTCGGTTATGGTGAAGCTGTTAAAGAAAATTGGGATAAAGGTGTAGAAATTACTAAAAAGCTTACAAATTATGGCTTTAGCGTTAAAGATGATCATCCCGGTTTACAATATATAACAACTCCTGTTTGCGCAATCGGAGGATTCTTTGGTGGTGCCGGATATTTGATAGGAGATTCTGTAGCAGATATGTTTAGAAAAGGAAAAGAGGTAATAATTAACGGCGGAGATAAGATGACCGTTCAATTAATTAATCCTATTGACGTTCCTGTTTATTAGACTTAAAAAACTAAACCTATATAGATTACAAAAAAGCCCTGATTATACAGGGCTTTTACAATTTATATTTCAGCTATAAACTAGTTGTTACTCAAAACTAATCGGAATGTAGCTAAATTTTTAATCGACAACATTTTATGTTTGTTTGCTTGCTTTTCTGAAATAGCAAAAATTCTGCAAATTCTTTGTATCTCATCTATTGCTTGTCTTGAATCTAATTTATATACATTATTGATTGGATCGGCGATTACTGACATTGTTGCATTTAGTTCTTCTTCTTTCATTTTGGCTCCTTATAAAATACTCTTTGTATATATATAAAGTATTTTTCTTTTCAGAAATTGCCTTTTTTTTGTTTTTTTGTTAAGTTTTGTAACATTAAAAGAGTGTGCAAGAGAAATTTGTAATTTTTCTTTATTAAATGTATTGTTTGATACATAAAAACTATCTTGCACATACTATTGCAAGATAGTTCTATAAATAATTAATTTAAATTAATACGTTAAATAAGTGATAATAATCTACCAAATATTGCTGAAATTGCACTTAGTAACCAAGGAAGTGCATAAAATATTACACTATACAATACTATAATAAGCAGTAATAGTATCACCAGTTCCTTTAACAATGATTTGCTCTGTTCTTTTTCGTGTTTTATTGTATTTAATAATACAAAAAATGCTGGAACTAATATACTTCCGAAGAATGCAACAGCAAGCATTCCTCCAAATACTGAAACACCAATAGAATGTCGGCTACCTGCTCCGGCTCCTCTTGCTATTACAAGAGGTATTAACCCAAGAATGAATGCAATATTCGTCATCATAACTGCTCTAAATCTTAATTTAGCAGCTTGCATTGCGGCTTCAATATAATGCATTCCATCTTTTTCAATTGCATCTTTTGCAAATTCTACAACTAAAATTGCTTGTTTTGTAGATAATCCCAATAGCATGACAAGTCCAACTTGTGCATAAATATCAAGTGCAAGTCCCCAAACATATTGCAAGAATAGTGCACCTGAAATTGCTATAGGTGATATTAACATTACGGAAATAGGAAGAGTCCAACTTTCATATAACGCAACAAGGAACAGGTATACAAATGCAAAAGCAAGCGACAAAATTGATAATAATTGACCTGATGACTGTTGCTCTAAGAAAGATTTTCCTGACCATGCATAGTCCATATCATTTGGTAGAACTTTATCTGCAAGTTCTTCCATTGCTTTCATGCCTGCTCCTGAACTCATGCCGGATTCAACTTCCGCATTAATAGCAATAGACGGATACAAGTTAAACCTTGTAAGTTCATATGGTGCTATAACATCTTCCGTTGTAATTACTGATGTTAAAGGAACCATCTTACCGGAGTTACTTTTTACATAGATTTTATTTAAATCTTCCATTGTGCTTCTAAATGGTGAATCAGCTTGCATATATACACGATAAACCCGTCCGAATTTATTAAAGTCATTAATATATGTAGCACCAAATTGTGCCGCAATAGTTGAATATATTTCCGATATTGAAACACCTTGTGCCATAGCTTTTTCTTCATTTATTCTAACAACAACTTGTGGCAGGGAAGCTGTAAAAGAGGTGTAAACACTTGAAAAGGCCGGATTACTTCTTGCTTCTTTCATAAATTTTTGAGTTTCCGCAAACATTTCATCAGGTGTTCTATCCCCCTTATCCAGAAGTTGGAATTCTATACCATTATACATACCTAGACCAGTAATTGCCGGTGGCTGCGAAACAAATGTTGTTGTTTCTGTGTACTTGGATGTAATTTGTCTTGCTTGTTTCATTATGCTATTTATAGAAAGTTTCTTTGATTTTCTATCATGCCACGGAGCCAATTTGACAATAACAAGTGCTGTATTTTCACCATTAAATCCATTTATTGATAAGGTTGATAATACACCATCAATTTTAAGTATTTCTTTACACATATTGTTAACAACATCTGTAGAACGAGATAAAGTTGCACCGTCTTGTAGTTGGACTTGCATAAACATTGCGCCTCTGTCTTCATCCGGCAAAAAACCTGATGGTACAATTTTAAACATTATTATAATAAAGAAAACAATACCTAATACTGTCCTAAGTGTTTTATGAGGCTGTTTTACAAAATATTCAACTATACTTAAATATTTATCTTTGACTTTATTAAACCATCTATCAAATTTTTCAATAAATTCATAGTCTGTTTTTTCATCTCCTGATTTAAGAATCAATGAACAAAGAGCCGGAGAAAGAGTTAAAGCAACTATTGTTGAAAGACCTACTGATGTTGCAATACATACAGCAAATTGTCTAAACATTTGACCCGTAATTCCACCTAAAAACGAAACAGGTACAAATACTGCCATCAATACAAGAGATGTTGCTACAACCGCTCCAAATACTTCTTCCATAGATATATTTGTTGCTTCACGCGGAGATTTCCCCTCTTGAATGTGCCGCTGAGTATTTTCGAGTACTACAATCGCATCATCTACAACCAGACCTACTGCCAGTACCAGACCAAACAATATTAACAAGTTTATAGAAAAGCCAATTACGGCCATGAACATGAATACACCAATTAACGATACAGGAATTGCACAAAATGGAATAAATGCTGCTCTTGCGGTTCCTAAGAAAAGGTAAGTTACGGCAGATACAAGTATAATTGCCAGCACTATAGCTTCAACTACTTCTTTTATTGATTCTCTTACAAACTCGGTAACATCATACTGAACGTGATATTCCATATCATTAGGGAATTTTTTAGACAATACTTCCATCTTTTTATTTATTCTGTTGACAAGGTCAATGGTATTGGCATTTGGTAATTGAGTTACCGCAATAATTGCAGATTCTCTGCCTTCTACCATTGAACGATGAGAATAATTTTCAGCGCCCATTTCAACTCTTGCAACATCTTTTATTCTTACACTTGAACCGTCTATATTGGATTTTACAATAATATTTTCAAACTCTTCTACAGTTTTTAATCTGCCTTTTGTCCTCAATGTAAATTTCATCATTTGAGGAGTATCCATTGGCTCTGTTCCAATATTACCAGCCGGGGTTTGTACGTTTTGAGTCTGTATAGCATTGCTTATATCTGATGTTGAAATTCCTAAACTCGCCATTTTGTCCGGTTTTAGCCAAATGCGCATTGAATAATCACCTGCGCCATATACTGCAACACCCGCAGAACCTTTTGTCCTGGCTAGTTCGTCTTTAATAAATCTTGAAGCATAGTTCGCTAAATATAAGGAATTATAAGTTCCATTCGGAGAGCGCAAGCCTATAAATAAACAACCGCCGCCACCTGTAGACTTACGCACAGTTAGACCATACCGCCGCACTTCTTCCGGCAGACGTGGAGTTACTAATTGAAGCTGGTTCTGCACATTTACGAGGTTCATATCAGGGTCAGAACCTACTTCAAAGTATATAGTAAGTTTATACATGCCGTTACTTGACTCAGAAGTCATATAAAGCATATTTTCAACGCCGTTTAATTGCAATTCAACAGGCGAAGCAATTGTGGACGTAATTACATCTGCGTTTGCTCCTGCATATGTAGCATTTACAATGACTTGCGGAGGGGTAATTGACGGATACTCTTCTAAAGGTAAGGTTGTTAAACTTAATAAACCTGCAAGCATAATGGCTATTGAAATTACTATCGCAAACTTTGGACGTTTAACAAAGAAGTTTTCAGCCATTATTTATTCCCTCCGAGTATTTTTTTTATTTTGTTAACTATACGCACAAATATATTAGTTTTTTTAACTTGTTTTGTCTCACCTTGCGCTGTATTTTTAACCTCTCTTACAGGAGAACCAGGAATTACCTTTTGCATACCTGTTGTTATAATTCTATCTCCTTTTTTAACTCCATCATAAACAACCCAATTCGTTCCTACTTGTCCCATTGTTTTAATGTAAGATAAACGTGGAAGGTTTTCTTCATCCATAATGAGTACATATAGACCTTCTTGATTCTCCATAGTAGCTGATTGTGGAACGATTGGAAGTTCGTCTTCTTTATTAGAATAAATTATAATTCTTCCAAAATCACCTTGCAAAAGTTCATCATTAGGATTCGGGAAAGTTGCTCTAAGAGTTATAGCACCGGTTGATTCATCAACCTTATTATCATAGAAATCTTGTACACCTTTATATTTATATTTTTGTCCGGAACTGAATATATATTCGACTTCTCGTTCAACGTTTGCTCCGCCGTCAATTCTTACAAGTTCTGCATAATCCTTTGATTCAAGTGGAAATGTTATATACATTGGATTTGAACTATTAATAGTCGTTAATGGTCGACTGTTCATTGATACATAGTTTCCTACAGTTACGTCAATAATACCCACTCTACCATCAACAGGTGATTTTATATGAGTATAACCGAGATTCCTTTGGGCATCTCTGTATGCACTTTCCATGCTTTGAACTTGAGCATTATAAGCATTTCTTTGTGCTAGAACATTGTCATAATCAGATTTGGCGACAAAATCATTGTCTACAAGTTCTTTATATCTGGCTAATTGTTTATTGTAATACTCTTGTTGCGCTTTAGCATTTTCTAAATTACCTTTTGCTTTACCTGCTGCATAAGCATATTCTTGCGGCTCTATCTCAAATAAAATTTGACCAGCTTTTACAAAATCACCCTCTTTGAAATAACTTTTTGTCAAATATCCGTTTATACGAGCTAGAACATCGACTCTATATTTTGCCATTACTCTGGCAGATGCAGTGAATTCACGTCTTACTTTGTCTGTTTGAACTGTTTCAATAGTTACAGAAGGAGTTCCCATAGATAGCTTTTGCTTCGCTGAAGCAGATTTGCTAGTATGTGAAATAGTCCATCTCATAAAGATAAGTGCGCAAATAATCGCTAGTATAATGAAAATATTTTTTCTCATGCTCTCTCCAAGTTTCTTGCTATATATACTTACTATAATATACATTCTAATTTTAACAAAAACAATAAACCAGTACAACAATATAGATATCATTAGTATTAATCGACAATTAAGTAAAGTTTATTATTTGCTGAAAATAGTATTTTGTGAGTTGAGTTGCTTCTAAGACAATGAATCTGAATTATTGATAGGCATTAGTGTCCAAATAAAATCAAGTGTATATAATTCTGCATACTTTTCATTAATTAATACTTGATTTAATAACAAAAATTGTTAAAATAAAGATTATGAAAAAATATTTAACGTTTATATTTTTGCTGATATTTGCGTTACCTTTAAATGCAGAGTCTATAGATAATGGCGGTCATGTCGGAACACCTCCTGGATTTTATGATGATATTGATCCAAATACTATTGATAATGAAGATGATGAAATTACACCTTATCATACTCTAAAGAATGATCTATCAAATGAAAATAATTCTTTTAATTCAAGCGATAAGTATTCAAAAACAATAAACGTGAAGCCAATAAAAAATTATTCTCAAATATATAATCAATTGGAACCGGCAAATTTTTCGTACTTACATGGAATTGACCCTGAGGAATATTATGATACAAAAAATGCAGCATGGTCTATATATCCATTGTTAAGACTAAATTCGGCTATTTATTTTAAAAATCAAACTATAGAACCCGGATACTATTTGTTGACTCCAAGAGAGCATAATGGAAAATCATATATGCTATTCAAACAGAATGGAAAAGTTTTGCACATAATTCCTGTTTATGAGAAAGGTGCTACTCCTCAGCACTTTTATGAAGAACATATTCCACAGCCAAAACTTACACGTTCTCAGAAATGGCACTTAAATAGCTTGGAAAAGCTTGGTAATCGTAAGCACTCTAAAAGACAAGCTCCAGTAAAAAGTTTTCTAGAAGTTGATGATTTGGAAAATTATTTTATCAATATAAATATATATTATGGTGAATACAAATATTCAACTCTGTTTCGTTCTATACGTTTATAATTTTATTTCGGTTGAACTATCATAAACGATTTAAGAGCTCTTCCTGTATCTCCGGAATCTTGTGTAGACACAACTTGTATTTTTTTATAATTTAGTGATGTTGAGCTGCCACCATCAAATGCCATCGCTGTATCTAAATTATATTTTTTACATAAATCTCTTGCTTCAAAAATATCCATAGGATTTTCATTTGTAACTATAAAAATATGCATTTCTTGTTGATTTTTTGCTAAGTTTTTTATCCCGACCAGTGTTCTCGGCGTTTTATGTAATACAGAAGCTGATTCTCTTATTACGTTACCTTCTGCGTCTTTTACAATAAAAAATTCTTCTTCTAATCTTAAATTCGGAAGAAGTTGAGGACCACCTTGTGCAGAAGTTACGACAGAACACAAAAAATCAACATTGGCATTATGCTGAGCTATTTCATACTTTAACTTACTATCACAATCAAGTATTCTAAATTCACTTCTATTCAATATTTTCTGCATATTCCGTCTTAATACAGGATTAGTCATTAATGAATCATTGAAAAGAGGATCTTCTACAGTTTGTGAGTCATTAACAATGTATGATATTGTTTTTTGATTTTTGGGGTCAAAAAATCCGGCATTAATTGTTAATATCGAACCTCCTTTTGCGTGGGCTTCTTTATTTGTAATCAAATTTTGTGATGAAACAAAGTGAATTTGTTTCTTTATTTTATCACCTGATAATACAAAATGATAAATTCCGTTCTCATACTCCATTTCAATTTGAGACGCATTAACCATGCCGGTTAAAGTTATACATATAATTATTGCAAATAAAAATACTACTATTTTCTTCATATTATAAATCCTTTGTTTTGTAAAACATAAATATAGCACATAAAAAAGCTATTGGCGGGAATGCTGCTGTAATTAAAGGCGGCAAAATACCTTTTTCTGCGAGTAAATCAAAGAACGGAAGTGTAATATAATAAATAAAAATACTTCCTATTGCTATAGTAAAACCAATAAGCCTCTGTTCTCTAGGTTTTGAAAATCCTAACAAACATCCTAAAACTGCAAGTAAAATACATACAAAAGGATGAAAAAATCTTTGAAGATACTTATTAAACATTAGTCTGTATTCTTCATCTAAATTCCCGCGTTTTAGTAAACTTACATATTGCTTTAAATCTTTATTGGTTATATCTCTATCTCGCTTTGTTGAATTTATCATAATTGTATAGGCATCTTGTGCATGATGACCATTTAGAATTTCTACTGTTTTATATTTTCTTATATCTTTAAAAATTCCATTTTCATCAATATCATATAATGTTACTTTATTAAGTTTCCAACAAGGATTTCCATCCTCGTCTGTATCATATTTCCCTACTTCACCAACTAAAATATTAGAAAGTCCATGTAAATCATCAAAAACTTCTTTAGAAAAATTCATAACTATAACATCATTCATTGTGTTATCTTTAAACTTAGAAACTATTACAGCAGTGTCAGGGTGATGATTTTCATCTTTTATTGTATATATAAATTGTGTCAATATTTGTGCACCTTTTATTTCTTGCAATTTCTGACAAGAATACGGAATCCATTTGTCATATGTTACGAAACAGAGACCGGTGACAATTATACTTAAAACCAAAACAGGTCTTAATATTCTGAAAAAAGACATTCCTACTGCTCTAAAAATCGTTAATTCTGAATCTTTGCTCAATTTATCAAATGTAAATAAAGAGCCTAAAAGCAAACCCACAGGAAAAGCTTTACCAAAGATTTTCGGAAGTTCATATAATAATACCATTACCCCCATTTTAACAGTATATGTTCCTTCAAGAATCTTCTTTATTGTATTTAAAAGCATTTCAGGAGCTATCCAAACAATCGTAAACAAAAGAATAGCAACAATTGTTGTCATAAGAACTTGATTAAATATATACCTATCATAAACGGTAAAAAACTTTTTCATATTAAAGCTTAAAGTCCTTTCCTAAATAAAATTCTTTTGCAACAGAATCGTTTGCAACCTCTTCGCTTCTACCTTCAATCTTTATTTTACCGTCAAATATTACATATGCCCTATCAGTAATCGACAATGTAGCCTTAGGATTGTGATCGGTAATTAAAACTCCTAATCCTTTTTCTTTAGATATTTTTCTAATATTATCCTTAATATCTCCGATTGCTATAGGGTCAATACCTGCGAAAGGTTCATCCAAAAGCATAAAATCCGGACTTGCAGCTAGTGCGCGAGCAATTTCTACACGTCTTCTTTCACCTCCTGAGAGTGAAACCGCTGAATATTTTCTCAATCTTTCTACACCAAATTCATTAAGCAGTTCTTCTAGCTTTGCTTTTTTTTCATTAACCGTAAGCTTTTCATTCATTTCTAATACAAGCTGAATATTCTTTTCAACAGTTAATTTCCTAAATATTGAGTTTTCTTGTGGCAAATATCCTATTCCTGCTTTTGCTCTCAAGTTCATAGGCCATGCTGTAATCTCTTTTCCATCAAGAAGAACACTACCCTTATTCGGTTTTATTAGACCTACTATCATGTAAAAAGTAGTAGTTTTACCCGCACCATTCGGACCAAGTAAACAAACAACTTCTCCTTTATCTATATAAAAGGTGACATCATTTACAACACTTCTGTCACCGTATATTTTAACCAGATTGTATGCCTCAATTCTCATTATAAATCCCCATAATTACTACCAAATTATGTTACTACAAAAGCATTTAATAATAAATAAAATTTAATTGTAAAGTTTTGTTACAAAATTGTTAAAAAAAGTCAATTTCTAAAAAATAAAATACTTTATATAAGTGTAAGGTAAAAATAGGTTAGTTAAAACTTGTAGGAGGCTATTATGCCAGACAATAGCATATCACCAATAGATAACTTCGGATGTAACTTCGGTTCTTACTATGACCCAATGTCCTATGCTTTGTATAGCGGTTATGGCAATTATGGAAGTTATGGAATGATGAATCCTATGTTAGACTATTCTTCAGCTATGATGATGAATAATCCTGCAATGGGAATGTATGGTGGTACTTTTATGCAAACCCAGATGGAAGCCTTAAAAGAGTACAATAAATTCCAAGAAGATTTGGAAAAACAACGATTAGACCATACGACAGAAATGCACAGAAAACAGCAGCTTGCTGAAGTTGCAAATCTTAATGACCATGAACAAACATTCTTATTAAAAGTTATGTCAGATGGTTTTGTTAAAAAAGGAATAAGAGATATTTATGACGAAATTAGACAAGGTCATTCTGATAGCGTTGTCCAAAAATTCTATGAATTAAAACAAGAAATTATAAATAAATACAGCAATTATCTTAATACACCGGAAGGCAGTGTAAACTTAGCAAGTAATTTGAATGAATACATAAATATAATGTATTCTGAAATTGGCAAGAATTTTCAAAATGGTGTTAAACCCGATTTGAGAAGTGATATTAGAGCATTCGGTGAAACTTCATTCCAGCATGGATGGAACAATTATTGGTTAGGTAACCACGGACATAATAAATTAAATGCAGAACAAACTCTAAACCAACTCTTTGGTAATGGCATAAATGATACAGGCAGCAAGAAAAAAGCCGAATATGTAGGTGAAGTGGCATCTGCTGCAACAACTGGAGCTTTGGTAGGAGGCGGTTTGACTTTAGGTGGAACAACAGCCTTGAAAACGTTATTCCCTAAACAAATATCTTTTATGAAAGGTATGAAAGTCGCTAAATGGGCAGCAATTGCTGCAGCAATCTATAATGTTGTAAATACCGGAGTTTGGCAATATAACAGGACATAATTTTCCTTTCTTTTCTTATAAACTTACTTTTGGCGGAGATGAAAAATCCGCCTTTTTGTTGTTAAGAATTACTTAAAATAAAAAGTGAGTTGAATCGTGTGTACCTTATTAACTTTGCTCTTTACATTTACCCCTGTTTGGAGTATTTCTAAAAGTAAATGCGAAAATATAAATAGGGAGATAATAAATTGAAAACAAGTATGAAATCGAAAAATTGCGGGGAATTAAACCTCACAAACTTAAATGAAGAAGTTACTCTTTGCGGTTGGGTTTCAACCGTTCGCGATTTAGGCGGAATTTTGTTTATAGAACTTCGCGATAGAAGCGGATTTTTCCAACTTGTAGCTAACCCTCAAGTTAATCCTAAAGTTCACGAAGTATTTTCTAAAGTTAAAAGCGAATATGTAATTCAGGTTCACGGTAAAATTTCTAAAAGACCTGAAGAAACATATAACGAAAAATATCCGACTGGACAAGTTGAAATGTATCCTGATGGGGTAAATATATTATCTGAGTCAAAAGTATTACCTTTTGTACTTGGTGATGAAAATGTTTCGGAAGATGTTCGTTTAAAATATCGTTATCTTGATATTAGAAACGAAAAAATGCTTAACAATTTGAAAGTTCGCCATAATATTGTTCAAGCGGTTAGAAATTACTTGAATAATAAAGAATTTTTAGAAGTAGAAACACCGATTTTGATAAAGACTACTCCTGAAGGTGCAAGAGATTACCTTGTTCCATCAAGAGTTCAACCGGGTAAGTTCTTTGCGCTTCCTCAATCACCTCAAATCTTTAAACAATTATTGATGGTTGGCGGTATTGAAAGATACTATCAAATCGCTAAATGTTTTAGAGATGAAGACCTAAGAGCTGATAGACAACCTGAATTTACTCAGATTGATATGGAATTGTCGTTTGTAAAACAACAAGACGTTATTGAAACAGTTGAAGGCTTGCTGGTAGACGCGTTCAAAGCTGCTGGTGTTGATATTAAACCTCCGTTTATTCAAATGCCTTGGCAGGAAGCTATGGACAGATATGGTTCAGATAAGCCGGATACAAGATTTGGCTTAGAATTATTTGATATCGGTGATATTATTTTAGAATCTAATTTTGAGATTGTTAAAAAGACTCTTCTTGATGGTGGTATTGTGCGCGGTATAAGAATCCCCGGCGGTGCTAAATACTCAAGAAAAGATATTGACGATATTACAAAACTTGCAGTATCATTTGGTGCTAAAGCATTGGCTAACATAATTTACCAAGAAGACGGAACAGCTAAATCTCCTGTTCTTAAATTCGTTACGGAAGAGCAAGCTAAAGCTATTCAAGAACGTGCCCAAGCTCAAGCAGGCGATATAATCTTCTTCGTAGCAGATAAGCCAAAACTTGTTTACGATATTATGGGTAGATTAAGACTTCACTTTGGTAAATCATTAAACCTAATTGACGAAAGCAAACACAATCTTCTTTGGGTAGTAGACTTCCCGATGTTCGAATGGTCTGATGAAGAAGGCAGATACATGGCAATGCACCACCCATTTACATCTCCAAACTTGGATGACTTAGATAAGCTCGATAGCGGAGATTTAGGAAATGTTAAATCAATCGCTTATGATATCGTTTATAACGGTACTGAATTAGGCGGTGGCTCTGTCAGAATTCACTCTTCTGAAGTTCAAAAGAAAATCTTTAAAGCTTTAGGACTAACAGAAGAAGAAGCAACAGAAAAATTCGGATTTATGGTTAATGCTCTTCAATATGGCACACCACCGCATGCAGGTTTGGCAATCGGTTTGGATAGACTTGTTGCACTATTATGCAGAACGGAATCCATCCGTGACGTAATTGCATTCCCGAAAAATGCAAGTGCAAAATGCTTAATGTCGGATGCTCCGGGCGAAGCTTCACTTCAACAAATGAGAGAACTTCATATTAAGAGTACAGTAAATAAACAATAACAATGTAAAAGCAATAAAAAATGGATTCAACATCGAATGTTGAATCCATTTTTATAATAAAAGTATAAACTATAATATTAATTTATTAAGAAGCAAATTCAAAAGCTTTTAAGTCATCTTCTTTCATTGATTCTATTGATTGAATCTCTGTATTTATAGCTTCAAGCTCGGTAGATAAGTCTTGTATGTCTAAATCAATCCAGCTTTCTTTTTCGTTTATGGCATCTTTTTCGGAGTTATACCAAGCAGTGATTGCCTCTCTCACACTTGAATCTGTTCTTTCAGTAACTAATCCAGCGGTTGTAAAGTATGATAATGATGCATCCGGCAAATATTGACCTGCTATATCAATTTGTTCTAGATTAAAGATTCCTGATACTAAAGCATCACTTATGTAATTTTTATTATTTCCCATTTCTTTATTGTATTCTGTTGTCCATCCATTTGCAGCAGCAGCTTTAAATATTGGATAAAAATAATTTACAATAGCTTCTATTTTTGATGTTACAGCATCTGTATTATCATGGCTAACTCCATTAGCCACAACATCTTGTGATTTTGTTTTTAAAACAGAAACGTTGTAATTTGATTCAAGTTTCCCACCATCAATAACTTTTTTAATTTCTTCTTCTGTTGCATATGCTCCTGCAACTTGAGCAATGAGAGCAGGAATTTTATCTTGAGAAAAAGTACCTCCTCTACCGTTTGCATCTAAACAAGAAGAACCTAAAACTGTTTTTAAAATACTTGCATAACTATCATTCATTACAACAAGTCCGCTTGAATCGGTTAATACCATTGAAGAATCCTTTTTCATGTTAGCAGTATTACCGGATATAATATCTGTTGCAGCAAGTGTTGTATTTCCCATTAAGTAATTATAGTCCATTGCATTATATTGACCATTAGCATAATACGTAATATTTTTTCCTTGTAAACGAGCATAATATTCCTTGGTAAGTTCAGTTTGTTGTCTTGTAAGAGCCATTTTTTCAGCCGCATCGAGCGAAATGCCTAATTCAACATCAGCTTTTCGCGAAGTTAAAGTTAATAATGTTACGTTATTGACTCCTAAACTCATTTTGCTTTCCTTTATCTGTCCCTTTTATGTTGTTCAAGATTAATATTTTACTTTTCTAATATATATATCGGCATTTTTTTTGAAAACTTTAGCTATTTTTCACTTTTTACATAAAATTGTTACAATTCTTTACAAAGGTCGTTAAAAAAGGCAATTTTTCATAAGAATTTGTTTTTATATTTATAGAAGACTAAATGTGTGTAAAGGAATAGTGTATGAACAAAGTACAAGGAATAAATACTTATCCAACGACTAATTATAATAGTTTAGTTAACTTTAAATCTACAGTTACAAAACCAAATGCTAACAATGAAAAAGACAGTTTTGTTTCTGAATATGAAAAACAAAAGAAAAAAGCTGAAAAAGATAGAAAATTAAATCAAGCTGTTCAAATTGGAGTTTTGGGTACTCTTTTAACAAGTGTTGGCTTAACTGCATATATGTTTTTAGGAAAAGGAGCACCAAAAACTGTTTTTAATAAGATAAGCGATAAAATGCCAGCTCTTACGGATGATTGTGTAAATCCAAAAATTAAAGAAACAATTGAAAGATTTGTAAATATACTTAAAGTACCAAAAGAAGTTGCAGAATATACAAAAGCAGCACCTCCGCGATTTATGATAATTCATGGTCCGACCGGTACTGGTAAAACATTTAGCGCACAATTAGTGGCAAAAGAACTTAATGCAAAATACGGAGAAGTTCAATTTTCTGATTTGTCTTCTGAATATGTAGGTAAAACAGCAGTAAATATCAGCAAAAAGTTTAAAGAAATTAAAAAAATGGTTAATAAAAATCCAAATGAGCAACATGTTCTGGTGTTCAATGAAATGGACTCATTATTAAATAATGTAAATAAATTAGGCTCTAATAATCAACATTTAGGGCAAAATAGAACTGCTTTCTTAAATGGTTTAGATAGTGTAAAAGATTGCAAAAACCTTACAATTATTGGTACTACGAATGTTAAACCGGAATCAGGTAATATGGATAGTGCATCGATTGGAAGAGCAGTAATTATGGAACTTGGACTTCCGGTTAAAAATGAAGCTGCAAGTGCTTTTGCATTCCAGCTTAGTAGATTTGGTGGAACTGACAACTTAATAAAAGATAAAAAAGCTCTTGAAAAATTCGCTCAACAAATTGTTGATAAAAAAGGCTCAAATAGAGATATTGAAAAAATTGTTGAAACAGCAACTTCTGATTTTACGATAGATATAGGTAATAAAGCAAATGCAACGTCTCAACAAATGACAGCAGATTATATTCAAAAAGCTATCGACAAAAAAGAAGTCTGGGCATCAGGAATTGATGACAGTGCAAAAGGAGGGAATATTATTCCGCAAATAAATGATTCATTAATTGCAAAATTCTGGGAATTTATAGCAAAACAACAAGGTGCAATCTAAAAACAAAAAGGAAAATCAAATGTTAACAATAAACTCTACTAACTTTAAGGCTGATACTAAGCCCACTCAATCAACTTTTAATACATCAACTCGTCAGCCTCAACCGGCTATAATTCCTTATGAAGATGATGAATTAGATTTAATGTCAGTTCAAAATCAAATGCAAAAGAAACAAAAGCAGCAAGAACGTCTACAAAAGATTAGTGCTTATGGAACCGTTGCAATTGGAGCAGGATTAGTAGGTTCATTATTACTTAGTATATTTTCCATGATTAAAAATAAAGGTAAATCCCAAGCAGAAGAAGAGATGAAAAAACTTACCGAAGTAACTCTTGATTGGTTAGATTTTAAAGACAAAAAGGGTACTGTTGCACGTCTTAATTCGTCAACAACCTCAAAAGCATTAAAGGAAGCATTTAATAGCATAATAGATAGCACAAAACTTTCAGCCGCTGCAAAAAAATGGGGCGGAATGAAAGATAGCGGAACAGATATTATATACTTGTACGGACACGGAGGTACCGGTAAAACGTACGTAGCAGAACAATTTGCTCAAGAAATCGGTGCTATATTTACCAGCATTAAATATCCTGACATGGGTTCGCCATTCAAGGATGCTGCAAGTATGAGAATTAGTAATACATTTAAAAACATTGAAGAGGTGGCAAACAAAAATCCGGATAGACCGATAGTAGTTTGTATTGATGAATTTGATGCGGTAATCAAAAAGGTAAATGAGGCACATTCATCAGAGGAAGCTAATAAATCAAGAGCAGCGGTTCTTACAGGTATTGATGCGTTAAGAAGAAGATGTAAAAATATTACATTTGTAGCTACTTCTAATTACCACCCTAAAAACGGACAAGTAGATGAGATTGCTCTTAGAAGATTTAATAAACAAATCGAAGTTCCTCTTCCTGATAAAGAACAAATTACTGGTTTACTTGAAATGTACTTAAAAAATGTAGAAGAAGTAGGCGCAGTTATAGAAACTGATTTCTTAAAATCTAAAGCAGCAGATAAATTTGCGGATAAACTTCAAAAAGAAGGATATTCAAACGGTGAAATTGCTTTAATTGTTCAAGAGGCTGCAAATATGTTTAAAGCATCACTTAAAGATGTTCCAGATTCTGAATTAAAAACAAAACATCCATTTACTGTAGAATTCTTAGAAAAAGCTTTGAAAATAAAAGGTCAAGCTGCAAGTAAAACAAACCGACTAATGGATGTTAATACTAATGAATCATCACAACAGCCGATAAGATTAAGTAAGTTTAAAAGATTAATCTTGACATTGTTAAATCTTAATTAAATATATAATATATATGTATTATTTACAGTATTAAGCATTGTAAAAATTTTACTAAAAATAACATAAAAAAGGCAATTTTTTTGAAAAAAATTACTTTATATATATGTAAGACAATGTAAGATACAAACATTAGCCGGAAAGAGATTCAAAAGAACTTAAAAAGTAAATTGCACTTGATAAGTTAATTAAAATTGAAACGATTAATCTTAATAATATTCTCTTTTTATACTCTCTCTTAATATCCTCGTGTTTATTTAATGTTGCTAATCAAAAGTTAGCAACTTTTCTTTTATTAATTTAGTATCTTGCTAAATATCTGTCAATTTCCCATTGAGAAACATACGTTCTAAAAGCATCCCATTCAATTTCTTTAGCAGTTACAAATTCATCAACTATATGTGAGCCTAATGCAGTCTTTGCAATAAGTGATTTTTGCATATAGTCAAGTGCATCTTTTAAACTTCCGGGAAGTGACTCTATTCTTAAACGTTTTCTTTCTCTTTCTGATAATTTATAAATATTAGATTCAACAGGTTTTGGCGGTTCAATCTTATTTCTTACACCATCCAGACAAGCAGCAAGAATTGTTGCAAATGCCAAGTACGGATTACAACTTGGATCCGGAGAACGTAATTCAACTCTCGTTGAAACACCACGTTTAGCAGGAACTCTTAATAGCGCACTTCTGTTTGCCAGTGACCAAGCCATATAAACAGGTGCTTCATATCCGGGAACAAGTCGTTTATAACTATTAACAGTCGGGTTAAGAATAGCAGTAATACTCTTTATGTGCTTGAGCATACCGCCTATTGCATATCTTGCAGTATCCGAAAGTTGATACTCAGCTTTAGCATCATAGAAAGCATTTTTTCCCTTCATATCTGAAAGTGAGATATTGCAATGCATGCCGGAACCGTTAATTCCATATACAGGTTTAGGCATAAATGTTGCATGTAATCCGTATTGAGCTGCAATAGCTTTTACTGCTATTCTAAAGGTTACAACATTATCTGCTGTTGTAAGAACATCCGAGTATTTAAAATCGATTTCGTGCTGACCGTCTGCTACTTCATGGTGAGAAGCTTCGATATCAAAGCCCATGTCTTGAAGTGTGCTAACTATATCAGATCTAACTTCTTCTCCTAAGTCATCAGGCCCCATATCATAATAACCAGCCCTATCGTGAGTTCGTGTTGTTATATGTCCATCTTCATCTTTTTCAAATAAGAAAAATTCTGCTTCAGGTCCTATATTCATTGATAAACCAAGTTTTTTAGCTTCTTCCATTAATCGTTTTAAATTACATCTGGGGCATCCTTCAAAAGGAGTTCCGTCTGCATTATATATATCACAAATTAATCTTGCAGAATTTCTTCCGTCTTGCTCTTGCCAAGGAAGGATTTGAAAAGTATTTTTATCTGGATAAAAAAACATGTCTGAAGTTTCAATATTTCTAAATCCTTTGATTGATGAACCGTCTAGCATTATCTCATTATTTAATACTCTGTCAATATGCTCTGACGGAACGGCTAAATTCTTTACCTGTCCGTTTATATCCACAAATTGAAGCTTTATAAATTGAACATCATACTCATCTATAATTCTTTTTATATCTTCATTTGAATACTTTACTCCGCTAAGCGGTTGATGTTGAAAACTCATACTTTCCCTCCAGTCTTATACATTATATAATATTAACTATTTGTTAATCGGTCAAGATATTAAAAAATATAAACTAATATTTAAAGCTAAATATATCTAATTTACTTGATAAACCCTTAGCAATCTTGTATAATTTTTAAAAGGAGAGCTTTATGAAAAAGATAGTACTAAGTATTTTTATGCTTGTTTTTATGAACCTATGTGTCATGGCACAGAACTATCCTGATATAAGGTATAGAAATATTAAAGTAAGGGATAATATAGCATACAATCAAACTACTCATGAATGGTCGTATACAGTTAATAAAAAAAATAGCTTATACTTTACAAAAGTAAAAGGTTTTGGAAGTACTTTTGATTATTTAGATCCAAATAAAAATTTTGCTTTTACAACTGACTGTGAATATGAATTTATCTATAACGGTCATTTATTTGGATATTCAAATAAAGATCTAAGATTCTATGAGATAGAATATGAAAATGGCAAAATATATAAACGTATACTTGAGAAGGAAGAAGTACAAAACCTTTTGCCAAATTATACGATAATATCAATTTCTGACTTTAGCAAAAATACAAATTCATATAAGCTGAAAAAACATTTTGGGGAACTAAAAATATTCATATATAATGACACAAGTAAGTCTCTGGAGGGATATAAATTTGCATCAGGAAATTCTAAAATTCAAAAATTTAATTTGACCGGCTTTTTACATGTAGACAAGTCAGGAATGATAGAGTTTTCAGCCAATGGAGTTTATTCCAGCGAAAAACCTTGCTATGTGATATTAGTTAGATAATGTATTTATAACATGCATTCTACTTTTGAAGATTAAAAATCTTTTTATATAATTCAATAACTTCCGAAGATTGGTTTTTCGGAACTACTATTTTGATTCTTGCATTTAAATCACCAAAACCATTTGTACTTGGAATGCCAAGCTGTTTAAGTCTTAATGTCTGTCCGCTTGAAACACCAGCAGGAATCTTTATATTAATTTTTCCATGCAATGTTTGAATACATTTAGAACACCCTAAAACTGCTTCAGGGGGTGTAATTTCAACATCTTTTGTTATATTAGAACCCTCAAATTCATATTCACTGTCTTTAAAATGCACAATGAAATATAAATCACCTTTTCTTCCAAAACTGTCAGACTTTCCTTCGCCTTTTAAACGTATTTTTTTACCTTCTTCAATACCTTTTGGCAATTTTACTTTAACAGTTTTAGGAGTCGAAACAATTCCAGTACCTCCGCAATGTGAGCAATAGCCGCCTCCTGAACATTCATGACATCTTTCCATATCAGTAAATGTAACAGTTATTGGTTTTCCGTCAAAAATTTCTCGTGCAGTTACATTTAGATTCTTTGTTATATCTAAATCTTCCTGTTTTTCTTGTCGCGCGCTACGTCTTGAACTTGTATTTCTTTGAGCACTACCAAAATCAAAATTTGTATATGACTGTCTTGTTTGATTTCCACCCATTCCGCTCATCATATCGCCAAATATAGAGCTAAAAAATTCGGAGAAACCACTGTTTCCAAAATCAAAACTTTGTCCGCCGCCTTGATTAAAATTAAAACTAAAATTTTCAAACCCAGGAGGTGGCGTCCAATCAGCTCCGCCTTGCCAGTTTGAGCCTAAGCTATCATATCTTTGTCTTTTATTTTTATCAGATAAAACTTCATAAGCTTCATTAATATCTTTAAATTTTTCTTCTGCTTCCTTCGTTTTATTTACATCAGGATGATATTTCCTAGCAAGTTTCCTGTATGCTGATTTTATTGCAGATGCATCTGCATCACGTGAAACACCTAAAATTTCATAATAATCTTTGTACTTCATATACTTTCCTTTACTAACCTTATATTAATACAAAAAATTACAAATCTTAATAATTTTAATTATTTTTTAATAGTATTATTCGTGGTAAAATTTTTTTGATGAGGTAGTAGAAATGGATTTTAAGAAAATATTATTTAAAACAAATTCAATAGATGTAGAAAAGGCTTTGCCGGATGCATTGGTTTATATAAACAAAGAAGGTAAAATTCAATGGGTAAATGATATTGCATCAGATTTTTTTGAAACGTCAAAAATGCATTTGATGACATCAAATATCGATGATTTTATTGAAAACTCAATTACTTTAATATCAAATGCTGTAATTCTACATAAACCTTTAATAGTAAAGTTTAAAAATAGAGAATTATATTATGACATGACTGCAAGAGAAATAGAAAACGGTTATGTTTTAGATTTTCGTGAAGCAGTAAATCAATCAGAACCGGTGGAACAAAAAAATAACACCGAGATAAACAGAGAGAAAAACAATTTTCTTTTAAAGTTAACGAATGATTTAAAAGCACCTGTTCAATCTATTGTCGGATTTTCTCAAGCTATGTCTGATGGTTTGGGCGGTTCAATGAGTGAGCAGCAAGAAAAGTATATAAAAATCATAAATAAAAATTCAACAGATTTAATGTATTTCATTGGAAAACTGCTAGAACTTTCAGAAACGGAGTCAGTGCCATTTCACCCTGAACGAAAAGTGGTTGATGGAATTGCACTTGTAAATTCAGTTGTTAAATACAATGAGCAACTATTCAAAGGTAAAGATGTAAAAATACAAGTAAAGCAAGATGAAGATTATAAAAGAACTATTTCAACGGATTTAAATATAGTAAGGAATATTCTTCAAAATTTATTTGAAGTTATTCTTAAATCATTAGATATCGGAGAAATAACAATAACACTTTCTACACCAAAAGAAGATGAAATATCTGATAAAGGATTGCAACCTGGTAATTATACAAAATTTTCTTTATCAAGTAATTCATTTTTACTTACTGAAAATGATTTAGATTGCATGTTTGACCCATACAGAATATTAGATTCATCAAATAGAAAAAATGTTTTAAGAGCTATAGTTCTTGCTTCGGTTAAGAATTATACACAAGCTCTAGGCGGAATTGTTTGGGTTGAATCACAAATCCTTAAAAATACAAGTTTTAATGTTATTATTCCCGAAGGATAGGGGGTAAGGGTAAAATATAAAAGTAATAGAAAATTATTAAGTTTTATTTCCCTAAAAATAATTTAACTTTAAACATATTGAAATAATTTTCTTTATAAATTTTGTATTTTCATTAAAAAAGAGGAGTTTTAAATAAAAATGAGCAGTGTAGTTCTAAAGAATCTAATTAAAAGTTATGATGGAAAGAATAATATAATCAATGATATAAATCTTGAGATTAATGATAAAGAATTTATTGTACTTGTCGGCTCTTCAGGATGCGGTAAATCAACTATTTTAAGATTAATTTCAGGACTAGAAGAAATTACAAGCGGTGAAGTCATAATAGATGGAAAAGTTGTAAATAATGTTCATCCTAAAGACAGAGATATTGCGTTTGTATTTCAAAGCTATGCTCTTTATCCGCATATGAGTGTATATGATAATATTGCATTTGGTTTAAAAATGAGAAAAGTTGATAAAAAAATAATAGATGAAAAAGTAAATGAAGTTGCAAAATCTTTAAATTTAATAGAACTTCTGGATAGAAAGCCGCGTCAGTTATCAGGAGGACAGAGACAAAGAGTTGCACTTGGAAGAGCCATAGTTAGAAATCCAAAGGTATTTTTAATGGATGAACCGCTATCAAATTTAGATGCAAATTTAAGAGTCCAAATGCGTTCAGAGATAAAAAAACTCCATCAAAAGCTCCAGACAACATTTATTTATGTTACTCACGATCAAACAGAGGCATTAACCATGGGAGATAGAATTGTTGTTCTTGACAGAGGTAAAATTCAACAAGCAGGAACTCCAGAGGAAATATATAATCATCCAAAAAATAAATTTGTAGCCGGTTTTATTGGGCAAATGAATTTTATTAACGTTAATGTTCAAGATGGAAAATTTAGTATCGAAAGCACTGAATTTAAGACAGATAAAGTAGCTAACGGAGAAGTAACAGTTGCTATTCGTGCAGAGAAAATGATTAGCGGTAATCAAACAATTACTGTTCCTGTTGATATACTTGAAATGACCGGCGGTGAAAGAATTGTATATTTTAGATTGAATAATCAAAAATGTTCAGCAAGGGTTCCGCTAGATTACGATATTTCTGATAATATTACATTAAATTTAGATGTTAATAATATGTATTTTTTTGATAAAAATAGTGGAGATGTTCTAATATAATGAAAAAATATAGAATTTACTTAATAATAGCAATCATAACCTTAGCATTATGTATAACAGTTTGTTTTATACCTATCGGTGCATCAAAATTCATACCTGTTGTCGAGAAACAATTTCAAGATGAATTAGGTGTAAAAGTTCATATAGAAAAGTTAATCTTTAGACTTGGACCGGCTTTAAAAATAAAAGCACCATTAATGCATGTTATGTATGAAGATAATAAAAAATTTGCACAACTAAATAATGTTAAATTTTATGTTAATTGGTCAGCTGTATTAAAAAATGACATAAAAGTAAATAAGATTTATGCGGACAGATTTATAGTAGATGTGAGTTCTAAAGACAAATTTTTAAGTTCGTTAATGGAAAAAATTAACTCTAAAGACTTTGAAGAGTACCCTAATTTGCAATTAAAAAATTATAGCATTAAATACAAAACCGATGAAAATAACAAAAAATACGAAATAAAAGGTGCAAATCTTGATATTATAAAATTAAAAAACTATAAAAACTTAAAAGTTGTAACTGACGGAGAATTCTATATTAATGATAAAAGGCACATAAGTTATAATCTTTCACTAGCACCATACTTTGAATTAGATAAAGAAGCTGCTAATAAGTTTAATTTGCAAGAATTTATTGACCAAATAGAAAATCTGGATTTTTATTCGGATATATTCGCAAATTTAAAATTATATAATAACAAAGAAAAGAATATTCAAATATCTGGGACATTAAATCTGGATAAAATATTAGTACTTGATTTAGAAAAAAAGAACCCCAAGAGTTTTATATACTTAACTTTTTTAGGGAACAAGGTTGGAGTTCAGTCAAATATTTATACTTCATCTGATAAAAAAGTTGATTTAGCCGGCATAATTGATAATTCTAAAAAACCGGAAATAGATTTAACAGTAAAAACTGATGAAATTATGCTTGCTGATTTATATAAAAAAATCAAGCTTTTGATTGATTGTTCAAAATATAAAGGTATTGAATTGATGTCAGGAAAGTTAAAAGCTGATTTTAATCTAAAAGGAGATATCAATAAACTAAAATCAACAGGGTATTTAAAAATTTCAGATGCTGCAGTAAAATCTAGCGGAATTAAGATGCAAAATATAAATTCTGATATAGACTTTTCAAACAATAGTATTAATATATCAAATGCAGTGGGATATATTAATAATGCACCAATTATGATTAAAGGAAAAATTAAAAAAGAAATTGATTTACAATTATTAATGGATAAAGTAGAGCTGAAACATATTTTACCCTCTAATATTGGTATTGCAAATGGACTTATCTCTCTTGATGCAAAGCTTACAGGTACGTTAGAAAATATAATACATAAAGAAAATGTACGAATAGAAAAATTTAGAATAGATAAAGACAAAAATTCTATTTCATTCGACGCATTAAATTTAGACACAAATAAGGATAATGTTGCTCTAATCTCGAATATTAATATAAAACCTAAATTTGCAGAAAATATAAAAATACCAACTCTTAAACTTTTAGTTGATGGAGATAAGATTAGTATCAAAAATACAAATATATATATGCCAAATTCCAAACTTCAAGCAAATGCTGAGATATCAGATTTTAGTTCTAGGAATACATTATTTAATCTAAATATTAATGGCTCGATAAATTCTAAGGATATAAATTATACGAAAAATTTATCATCTGTATTTCCTATAAAAATTCATATTTTCGGAAATAAAGAGTCTCAAAATTTAGATTCCCAAGTTCAAATTATTAACTCATTGGTTTTAGACGAGCCATCCTCAATCAATTTCTCCGGAAAACTGGAAAAAAATAATCTAAAAATAGAAGACTTAAGTATTTCTTCACTGAATGAAAAGACTTCTTCAAGCACAAAATATAATAAAGGAACTAAAAAACTAATTATAAGCGGTAATATAGAAAATATATTTAAACCTGTAATGAAAAATATAAGAGTATTTATACCACAACAGTTGAACTTAAATATAAATGATACAATAGCTCAAATTAAAGGCGATGTCTTTATTAATGGCGAAGTTAAACAGCCTGAACTTGTTGGACAATTAACAATCTCAAATATAATTAATCAATTTTTACAGCTTTCAGTAAGCAATGCTATAATCGATTTTAACAAAAACGTTGCAATTTTGAATGCACCAATCGTTAAAATAGCAGATTCAAGCGCAAGTATAAATGCAACAATTTCTACTAATTTTTCAAATAGCATTGTTGTAAAAAATGCAGGAATAAAATCTAAATTTTTAAATACCGATACAATGCTAGGATTTAAAAATAATCCATTTATTGATAAGCATTCAGTAAAAATTCAAGAAGGTAAATTTTATGCTGAGCGAGCTTCTGTTTCAATATACAATAATATAATAAATTTATCAGCACTAAATGCTGATTTCGATTTGAATAATAATACCTTAAATATAAATAATTTATCTGCTGATTTATATAATGGAAAAATGGCTGGCGCGCTTAACTACAATTTAATAAATGATAATTTTGAATCTACAATTCAAGCTCGAGGCGCAAGTGCTTCACCTATTTTTAATGTTATTTCATCAAAAAAAGAACAATTTACTGGCAGCATGGATTTTGATACAACTATTAAAGGAAATTTAAATTCAAAACAAAGTATAAATGGAAATATAAAGTTTATTGTACATAACGGTCACATGGGTACTTTAGGTAAATTAGAGCATTTATTATATGCGCAAAATGTGATTGCAGACAATATGTTAAGAACTTCATTGAGCGGAATAACAAAAGCAGTTACATTAAAAGATACAGGTCTTTTTAAATATCTAAGAGGTGATATAGAAATGAAAGATGGTATTGCAAACATTAATTTCTTACAATCACAAGGACCATATATGGCGATGTTTATAAAAGGACTGTATAATCCGGAAACAGATTATGCAAAATTTAATATACTTGGAAGAATTTCTG
Source organism: Candidatus Gastranaerophilales bacterium (assembly GCA_905236775.1). Classification (GTDB taxonomy): domain Bacteria; phylum Cyanobacteriota; class Vampirovibrionia; order Gastranaerophilales; family Gastranaerophilaceae; genus CAG-196. The sequence continues at coordinate 11,018 of CAJOOM010000076.1, read as the reverse complement.
ATGAAGTAATAGAAAGTCTGGGCGCTTTTGGTGATTTTTCATTTAATAAGCTTATGGTTATGTTAACAGGTGAAGAAAACAACTTGAACGTTCAAACAGAAGACATAGATAAACTTCCGCAATTACAAACTCGCAATACGAAAGAGTTTAAAGCTTTAATAAATGGTATTTTAGAAAAACCAAGCTCAGTTATTCAATTTAATTGGATATCGTATACCAAAAAGTCTTTAAAACAAAAAGAGCAGCCACCTGCAAATACCAAACTGCCGGACTTTTTAGAGGCGCTGCCATACTAAAGTTGTTTATTATATAATCATTTATGTGAGGATAGAATTTGATAAAATATACTAAAAAAATCATTTTTAAACTTAAGCGAATGAAAAAGATTGATAAATATATTCTAAAGCAAGTAATAGAAATGTTTATCATGGGTGTATTAGTTTTTACTTCAATAATTTTTGCTTCAGATACTTTTATAACATTAATCAAACAGATTTCAATGTACGGAATTCCTTTTAAAATAGCATTTTTAATTATAATATTACATCTTCCGTCTGTTTTTGTTATGACAATTCCAATGGGAGTTTTGCTTGCAACTGTTATGACATTGAATAGTTTAAGTTTGAATTCGGAAATAACAGTTATGAGAGCTTGTGGTATAAGTATAAATAGAATTGCTAAGCCAATTTTTGTATTTGCAATTATAATGGCTTGCATTGGATTTTTAGTTAATGAAACAGTTGTTCCAGTGATGACTAAACAATCAACAGAATTAGCACTCTATGCATTTAGCAAAAAAAATATACCAGAAGGAAAAGAAAATTTTACATTTAAAGAAGTAAAAGACGGAGGGACATTAAAACGTTTATTTTATGTAGGGGAAAGCAAAGCGGACTGTTTGCATAATATAACCGTTTTAGATGCTTCAAAAGATGGTACAATACAGATTCTTCAAGCAAAAGAAGGTGAAACAACAAAAGAGGGCTGGAGATTTAAAAAAGGTGCAATTTACACAGTAACGAATCAAGGCAGAGCCTTTGATACAACTCTTTTTGAAGATACTACGATACGTTTTGGGATGGATTTAACGGACGAAATGAACCGGAATTTGGCAAATGAAAATAACTTTATACAATTATGCAAACTCCTATCTAAGCCGGATACTCCTGATAAGCGGTGGTTAAGTATAAGTTTATTTGATAAAATTGCATTGCCTTTAACAACGATTGTTCTTGTTCTTGTTGGTGTCCCTCTTGCAATTACACCTCCAAGGGTAAGATACAATAGAGGCTTTTTGTTTAGTATATTAATTATTTTTGCATATTATCTGATAAGAGCATTGTCAATATCTTTTGGAGAAACAGGTATGTTAGTTCCAGCAATGGCTGCATTCATGCCGGATATAGTATTAACAATAATCGGAATAGGATTATATTACAGAAAAGTTTATACTATCTGTTAATTACCTGAAAGGACTTTTATAATTGGATCATAACAGATACAAATTAATAACATTCATAGTTTTTTTATTTATATATCTTCTTGCAATGTATCCTGCTCCTACAATTCTTTGTGCAATTATTATTGGTATAGCTTATTTTATAATAAGAAATATTGGAGGAGATAATATTGCACACACAAATACAATCGCTACAAAAAATTATGGAATTCATAGCCTTGAACAAGAAATAAACAGAAGAGAAGCATTACGTTCAGCCTCCCTGTTTTTAGCCCCATATAAAGATTTATGGAGCGGACAAAAACTTTCTAATAAATATTGTTCACTTCAGTTAGGTTATAACGGTCAAACAATTATGGGAAAAGACTTGACTAACCCCAATAAAAATTTTATAATCTCCAAGTCAAGTACATATACAAACGATGAATTATGGAACTTGTTTTTAGTAAGTTTCGGCAGATATACTAATTACAATAAATTAATTGAGCTATGTAGTTATTTTAATACTGAATATAAAGAATATTTAACTAATAAAACTGAGCAAAATTATTCAACTACTCAGCACGAAGAGAAACAATTATTAAAATTAGATATTACGGATGATTATTCTACTACTAAACATTCGTATAATGCTGATTCTATATTTAATGAAACTGTAATAAAAAAAGAAAAATTAGATATTAATAATGCCTCTGAAGCAGAATTAACAGCTCTACCAGGAGTAAGCATAGTTTTAGCTAAAAAATTGATTAAAAAAAGAGAAGAACTAAATGGATTTAAAAATATTGAGGATGTCATTTTGTTTTTAAAATTAAAACTCCACATGGAAAATCAAGTAAGAGAACTTATATGCGTAAAACGCATGAAAGGTTCCGATAAAATAAAACGTTATAATGAGCGTAATATTGATTTATAAAATTATAATAATTTAATTTATAGAATGAATATATTTTGCTAAACCTTCACCCATAGAAAAACACGATGGAATAATTCTTAATGCTCCTTGCGATTCAAAATCAGCAGAAATACATCTTCCAATAACAAATAAATTGTCTTTTACAATTAATGATTCTACCGGAAGTTGATACTCCTTGTATATTTTTTCTAGTTGTGAATTGTTTTTATCAGATGAATGAATATCTATAGGGTAGTTAGATATTACAACAGGATTATCAAATCTTTTGCCGATAATTATATCATCTTTAGTATAAACATATTTCCCTTTAACCCTATTTGATACCCTTATTCCAAGACTATTAGCGATAGAAGATATATAAGCATTCTCAAAGCCAATAAAATATTTTTTACAAAAATTAGCAATTCTTAGAATGCTTTGTCTTCCTTTAATATAAGCATTTGATAATGATATCTGCTTATCGAGAATTCTGGGACAGTTAAAAGCAATAGAATCAACTGTTCCAGCGACAGAAAATATTTGAAAATAATTAGAATCCTCTTCTGTAATTATTCCATCCTGTATTCCCCTTTTAAATATAGGCTTTAATGCCCATTGTTTGTTTGTATCCCAAGTATAAGCTGTAGACAACATTATCTTATCATCAATTTTGCAACAAGTAGTTACTTCTCGGTCTTTATCTAATTCAATTAACCAATCAGAAAATTTACGTGTATCAATCCCTGACATGATAAATCTTAAATTTATTGGCTGAGTTTTATGATTATCTTCTAAAAAATCGCAATTCATTTTTTTACAAATTTTTGCATCGCCTGTTGCATCAACAAGATACTTCGATTCGATAGATACCAATAATCTTTCTGAAAAATTTTTTGAATTATCGGTATCTATCGATACGATATATACCGATAATTCTTTTTTTATTTCTTTAATTTCAGATTCAAATAAAACATCAACATGTGCTTCTAACATTAATTCATCTAACACTATTTTAGTTAATTCAGGATTAAACCAACCTTTATTGCCGTCAATATATGTAAATGCGCCATTAATTTTATTTAATTTTTTATATAAAGTTTCAAAAAAATCATTGTTGATTGAATTTTGGGAAGTTTTCATTGCCGGAATGACAAGAGATGAGGTTATAGAACCACCAAGAAAAGAGTTTTTTTCAACTAAAAGAACTTTATACCCTAATTTTCCTAAAGTATAGGCACAAGCGCAGCCTGCAGTACCTCCTCCGGCAATAATAACATCATATTTCGTCATTTGATTCCCTCATTGATCTTATTTTTATATATTTAGATGAACTCATTAAATTGCTATGTCTGAATTCATACTCTCTAAATTCAAGTATTTCTTTTTTAGAAAATGATAAATTTGGGTCATGGTAAGGAATTCCAGCTGTTGTGTTGCATAACCCAAGTTCATAATTTGTTAAAGGATATTTTATTTTAGATTTATTTTTAGAAGCTATAGTACCGACAAATTTTCCAAGTTTTTTATTATAAATTTTTCCTACAAATAAATTATTTTCTAAAAATGTATTTCTTATTTGAGCGGAGTTTGAATATGTTAAAATTACTCCGTTATCGTTTAAATGTTCATATAATTCATTTACAAACTCTACAGACCATAACTGAGGAGCTAGAGTATACGTAAATGCATCCAAAAAAATACAATCATATGTCTCTTTAAGCTTTTTAATTGTTTTTCTTGCATCGTTAGGATAAAAATTTACATCAAATAGGTGTTCAGCTTTCTTAAAATTAATATTTTTATATCGACTCGATAGGTACCTATAATATATATTATGTAAGAAGGTCGATAAAATGTTTCCAGATGATAAATTATACTCCCAAAATTGATTAAATCGCGCATATCTAATTGTAGATTTATCAAGAAAATTCGAAATTTGCCTTTCTTTTAATATTTTTTTCAACTCATTGTCGATATAATTCTTCTTAAAATTTTTGCTTAAGCTATTTATTAAAATATAATTTACAAGACCATTAACTTTATACTCCTTATCTATATGCATATTTTTGAACTTAATGTCTAACTTTTCTTTTATAGTTTTCTTATTGCGTGGATAAAATATTGAGGCAATATTTTCGTAAATTTTTCTTAACTTATAATAACTATCAAAGCAAGTAAAAATTTGAGGAACAAAACTATCATAAACTTCTCCCGGAGTTTTTATTGTTTTAAAAAATGGTGATAATTTCATTAACTCTTTATTAATATCTAAACAATCAATTTTTAAATTCTCAAATAAAGAATTATTGGTATCTATCGATTCGTTATATACCAATAACTCTGACTCTTTTTTCTTAAAAAAATTATTGGTATGTATCGAAACGAAGTATCTAATTTTTTCAATCAAATTTTTATTTTTAATTTGTTTTAAATTTTTATTTATAATAAAACTCATCAAAGCTTTTGTGTTGTACCCGATTCCATAACACACATCCAAAACTTTAATATTTTGTTTATTGTCTATAAGTGAACTAATTCCTGACGGTATGACAAACTTTTCCCACGCTTCAGTCAAGGCACCAAATTTTGAATGATACACATCTTTATCAGCATAAGAATAAAGCCCTATAGAGCCATCCTCAGTATAATATGGTTCATAATCCCTCATATTCATATTTTATCAAGCATTCTAGAAAATGTAAACTTATTTACTATTTTTTAAAATTTTATTATTTTTTAAAATTTACATAAAAAAAAGACTTTTGAATATTCAAAAGTCTTTTTTATAAAATATTCACTTTATTAAACAGAAACTTTTATTGCTTTTTCTGCTCTATATAATGATGTTTCTTTACCAAGAATATCAAGAATTCCTACCATATCAGCACCGCAAGTTCTTCCTGTTATTGCAGCTCTTACCGCCCACATTGTAACTTTTGGCTTTATTCCTGCTGTTTCTTTCCAGTATGCACGAAAATCCGCAAGTTTTTCATGTAAGTTTTCTTCTGTCCAATCCCAGCCTTTTGCTTTATTAACGAAGTCAACAAGAACTTTTTGTGCTACATCTGTATCAAGGGTTCCTGTTTGAGCTTCCGGATCAATTTGAACATCTTTACCAAAGAAGTAAGGAACTGCATCAGTTATATCAGAAAGAAGTGTTAATGGCTCCCTAGTTATCTCAACCATTTTTGTATATTTTTCATCACCTAATTCATCCAAATTATATTTGGTCAAATAAGGTTTTAACCTTTCTTTTAGTTCTTCAATAGGTAGCATTTTTATATAATGACCATTCATCCATTTTAATTTATCATATTCAAAGATTGAATTTGAAGATGAAATTTCACCTATTCTAAAGTCTTGAGCAATCTCATCTACAGTTTTTATTTCTTGACCGTCAGATGGTGCCCAGCCTAAAAGAGCTACAAAGTTAATTAGTGCATCAGTCAAATACCCTTCTTTAACAAAATCAGAAACTGCTGTTGCGCCGTGTCTTTTTGACAGTTTACTTCTATCCGGAGCTAAAATCATACCCAAGTGACCGAATCTCGGAACTTCAAATCCTAAAGCTTCAAAGATTAATATTTGTTTATAAGTATTAGAAATGTGGTCTTCACCCCTAATAACGTGCGATATTTTCATTAAAGCATCATCAATTACAACCGCAAAGTTATAAGTTGGTGCTCCATTTGATTTCATTATTACAAAATCACCAATCAAGTTGGTATCAACATGTAATTTCCCTTTTACTAAATCATCAAATTCTAATATTGAAGTATCGTGGAATGCTTTTTGAGCTTTAGCAATATTAAATCTTATAGCAGGCTTTCTCCCTTCTGCTCTTAGCTTTTCTTTTTCTTCTTCTGTTAAATTTTCACATTTTTTAGAGTAAACATATGCCTTTTTTGCGGCAGTTGCTTCTTCTTTTTCTGCTTCTAGCTCTTCTGGGGTACAGAAACATTCATAGGCGAAGCCTGAATCTAAAAGCTGTTTAACATATTTTGGATAGATGTCAAAACGTTGAGATTGTGTGTATGGACCATAATCACCACCAACATCAGGACCCTCATCCCAATTTAAACCTAAAGCTTTAAGAGAATCAAAAATATTGTCAACATACTCTTGTGATGTTCTTTCAGCATCAGTGTCTTCTATTCTTAACACAAACTTACCATTATTTTTTTTAGCAAATAAATAATTAAATAAAGCCGTTCTAGCTGTACCTATATGTAAGTTACCGCTTGGAGAAGGGGCAATTCTAACTCGTACTTCTGACATATTTATATTCCTTCCTTAATTAAATTACATATATATTATTGCATAAAAATAAAAAAGATGTTTAAAATGGTATAAAAATAGCTTATTGCACAAGAAAGAGATAACTAAGATAAAGCTTAGTTATCTCTTTCATTTTATGTTATACATTTTATTTTAAATCATCAGGAATTTGTGGTGCTACAGCATCATATATAACTGTTTGAAATTTTTTTGTATCATCTTTTTGTACGTCTTTTTGTGAATCTACTTGTTGGGTGAAGATACGATTAGTGTTGTTTACATTAATACTCATTAAAGATCTCCTTATTTGTCGTGTTTACTTAAAATTATTTATTTTCGTTGGTTACTTCTTCTAATTTCCATCCTCTGCCCCAATATTGTTTTTTATTTTTTAGGGCACAGAATTCAACTTTTTCATCGTCTTTATATAGATATACATGCTTGTTTAATTCAGGATATTTTACCCATTTTTTACCTTCAAATTCACCGAATTTTCTTGTTATAAAGTTTTTTACATCTTCATATTCAGTCATACGCATTAAATCTTGACGACAGATATCTACTTCATCAAGAGCCTGTGCAATTCCACCAGCTCCCATATTGTACGCATACATGTTAAATTTGTTAAATTCCATAATCCGATTCCTTACTTAATATTCTGCAATTCACTATTATCTAATATAAATTCATAAGCTAAAGTACATCTCTTTACAGAAGACTCTTCTTTTATTGCTCTTTCAGTTGTTTCATTTCTAAAGTTAAACATAAAATTGTCATAATTTTTTAGATTACCGCTTATACTATTTTGCATTTTGGACTCCTTAAATTATCTTTTTCTTACTATATATATCGGCAAAATTTTTAAAAACTTTAATTTCATATAATAATTTTTTGTAAATTTTTGTAAAGTATGGCTTAAACCCGCTTATAGATTGAATTTTTAGATTTACAAATCTTAATAAAATTTAATTTTTCAAGACATATAATGTATTAGTATTTTTATTAATTCTCATATTCGTTTACTTATTATATTATAACATATTTTACGATTGTTTTTAACAACAAAAGAGAGTGATTTTTTTCACTCTCTTTTTATAATTAGTAATATATAAATTAAATTATTCCTCTACTATAGTATCATTACCGGCAGTAAGTTCAGGAGCACCAAACATTCCTTCAATTTCTTCCAATATAGCAGATGGTTTTCTTGCTTGGTTACGTTGAGCAGCTCGTTTTTGAGCTTCTTTATCACGTTCCTCGCTAGCAAATGTTAAGTGATGGTATCCTGTACCAGCAGGAATTAATCTACCAATAATTACGTTTTCTTTCAAACCTCTAAGCAAATCTTTTTTGCCGTCAACAGCAGCTTCAGTCAAGATTCTTGTAGTTTCTTGGAACGATGCAGCTGAAATAAAGGATTCAGTATTCAAGGAAGCTTTTGTAATACCTAATAGCATGTACTCACAAACAGCTTCTTGTCCACCATGTTCTCTTACAGCTTTATTTTCATTTTCAAAAGTTTGAACTTCAACTAACTCACCTGGTAGTAAATTTGTATCGCCTGAATCTACTACTCTTACTTTCTTAGTCATTTGACGTACAATGATTTCTACGTGCTTATCAGCAATTTCAACACCTTGTGAACGGTAAACACGTTGTACTTCATCTACTAAGTACTGTTGAGCTTCTTCCGGTCCGCATAATCTAATAATATCATGCGGATTGAGAGGTCCACTTGTTAAAGGCTGACCTTTCTTAATCTTTTGACCGTTTGTGACAACGATACTTGCATCAATTGCAAACTTAATCTCAGTTGATGTACCTTCATCTGAAACAAGATATAATCTCGGAACATCATCTTCAATTTCAATCTTAGCAGTACCGTCATATTCAGCTAAGATAGCGCAATCTTTAGGTTTACGAGCTTCAAGAAGTTCTTCAACTCTTGGTAAACCTTGAACAATATCGCCTGTTTTTTCTCTTTCAAATACAAGTGATGCTAACATATCACCGTGTTGAACGAGAGCGCATTCCTCAACCTGTAACATTGTACCTGGACTAATTAAGTAAGGACGTCCATTTCTAATAGTTACAGACTTAGTATCTACGTCAACAATTTTACCTGATACAGTAGCAACTTCACCAGATGAAGCAAGTTCAGTATCAAGTTTTATAAACGCACCTTTCTTAACAGTAGGTTTATTCTTTGTGCTAATTGTTGTTTCATAATTAGAACAATTTACCAGTAATCTTCTTGCTTCTGTTGAATCACCTTTTATTGAAGCAGAACCATCATTTAAAGCTAACACATCAGTTTTAGCAACAGGGGTCTTAGCCTCAATTACATCGCCATTTTTAACCAATAGTTCTGTTTGTAAAGAACTATTTAATTTAGAATTGCCTTCCAGTTCACGTCTTACAATTAATGTTTCCAACACAACAATCTTAAGATTTCCTTTATCGTCAAGTTCAACAAGTCCTTTTAAGTGAGACAAGTAGCCTTGCATTTGAAGAACCAAAGATGTTCTTGTTAAAGTTGCACCATCTAAGTTACGAACTCTTGCACCGTCTTTATATTGAAGTTGCGTTACAGGAACGATACTAATGAGTTCATCTGTCGAGTCAAATTTTATTGTAACATCTTTAGGTTCAACGTAAATTGTTTGTACTGGTCTTACCAGAATTTGAACAGGTTTATCTTCTAAAGTTTCTTCTTCTAGAGAAGTTGTATCAATTTCTTCGTCCAAATCATCAATGTCAAGGTCGTCAAAATCCATTTCCATTAAAGTAACCATTGAAGCTTCTTTAACTTTGATACCTTTTGCAATAGTAGTTCCTGCTTCTACAACAGAACCTTCTTCTACCTTAAGTTCTGACATACTTGAAAGAGTATGAACCTCTCCAGGACGAACAGTAATTTCATGAATTACACCATTAAATTCTTTAAATTCAACGACACCATCTATATGACAGTATACATCTTTAACTACTTCTGTACCTGCAGTAACGAAAGTACCATTATCAACCATTTTTAAGGTTGCATCTTTGTTAATCTGATGAACTTCTTCCGGAACGAATACAATGTTACCAGGTTTTGTTACAATTTGATTTTCGTCAACTTCTATGTCTAAATATTTAATTTCACCACTTGATGAAACTGAACATTCATCATCTATAAGTTCCGCTATAATCATACCGTTTTCAACTGTTGTATCAACAGGAGCTTTTACGATATATTTTTCATCAGATTTCTTAACAGTCCATAATTGTTCTTTCTTGGTTTGCTCAAACTTAGCATTAGAAGGGGCAAGAGAAGCAATTACAATTGTTATTTCTTTACCAGAAACAATCTTATTGATTTTACCCTTACCTGATTTAATTTCTTCTACAACTAAATCTTCACCATAACGAACTTCACCACCGTGTTCAGAGATTATTAATGTTTCAGCAAGTCTGTCACCTGCCTTAACATTTTGTTCATCTTTAACCAATATTTTTGAACCACCTGGTAGATTATAAACATCGCCGCCAATTACCCAAACAATACCGTTTTTATTGGCAGTTCTAGAAATATTACCTTGTCTGTCTTTCTTTTCATCAGCCACGAAGTCCTCAAATAACACCATACCTGAGATATCAGCATTAATATCTTTTGTAGCTTTTTCTGTCAAACGAGACTCATTCGATGAAGGTTTAAATTCAGCCAATTTGTAGTCTTTTTCAATATTTAAACCATCTTCAAAGAATACTGTTGCACCGGCAGGAATATGAACTTTTTCTGATTTCTTACCAGACTTAATTTCGATATCTGCTTCATATATAGAAACCCTTACAACATCACCGTGACGAGTTCTAAGTTCTCTTGTCTTAAGCTTAGATTCAACTGTACCTGCTACCGGTGAGTGAATTTCTTTTGTTGCTTCTTTAACACCAACAGCACCACCTGTGTGGAATGTTCTCATTGTTAATTGTGTACCAGGTTCACCGATTGATTGAGCTGCAATAATACCTATAGCTTCACCAACATCAACAAGTTTTTGTGAAGTAAGCGCCCAGCCGTAACATTTTTGACATACACCATATTCAAGAGAACAAGTTAAACCGGAACGAACCTTTAGTTCTGTTAGATTTAAATGAGATATTTTCTTGATATCTTTTCTGTCAATTGTAGTATTTTTAGATACTAGAAGTGTCTTTCCGTCTTCATCATAAATATCTTGAGCAACAGTTCTACCTAATAATCTGTCTACCAATGGAACAATAATTGCGTCACCATCCATAATGGGCTTCATGTTAATATATTTATCTCCGCCGCAATCTTCTGCACGGATAATAACGTCTTGTGCAACGTCAACCAAACGTCTTGTTAAGTATCCTGAGTCAGCT
>CAJOOM010000075.1 GCA_905236775.1 Candidatus Gastranaerophilales bacterium | reverse complement strand
GTTGATGCTTTATTAACTCGTGTAATGGGCGGAAACCAAGTTAAGATTATTTCTTGGTACGATAACGAAATGGGTTACTCTACAAGATTAGCTGAAACTACTTGTATGGTTGCTTCTAAGCTTTAATAAAAAGCCTATAAGTCAATAAGAAATAATAAATCGCTCAATCTTAAAATTAAGATTGAGCGATTTTATTAATTGTACCAAAGCATGTATTTTTCACAGCTTTCATGCTACTGGTTGATAAATTTATAATGTTTACAAATTAAAATCCAATAACTCGCAAACTCTTATTCCAAAAGCATTTGCCAGTTTTAATAAATTTGTATATTTTACATCAGCTTTACCTGTTTCAATATTACTAATACCGTGTATTGAAATATCAGAGAGATCTGCTAATTGCTCCTGACTAAATCCTTTTTTTGTTCTTTCAAATTTTATTTTTTGCCCAAGTTTAATAAGTTCAATATTATCCATGCTTTAATTTTATCAATTTGACATAATTAATTTAACAAACTATAATGAATTTATAATCAGTAAAGTGAATATATCATAATTGATATGAATAAATTTAAGAAAACTATATTAATAGATTTAGACGGTGTATTAAACACATATAATGGAAAATTTGATGAACAAGTTATTCCACCAATCAGAGACGGTGCATTCGAGTTTATTAAAAATTTATCAAAAAATTATAAAATTAAAATTTTTACAACTAGAAATCGCCTATTGGCTGCTGAGTGGGTAATAAATAACGGATTAAAAGAGTTTATTGATGATATTACAAACGTAAAAGAACTAAGTTATTTACTAATTAATGACAGGTGCATAAATTTTAACGGAAATTACGAAGATTTGCTAAATCAAATTCTAAACTTTAAAGTTTGGTATAAAAACCATATCGTGATATAATCGAGCATATGAAAATTAATCTGATTTTTAATAAATATATACCTGATTATAAAAAAGCACTGGAAGTTGTTGAAAAAGCTCTTATTTCATACAAAGTAGAATTTCAAACTTTTGATTTAGAAAAAATGGAAGAGTTTGGAGATTTTACATTTGTAATAGGGGGTGACGGAACTCTTCTTAGAGCAGCCAGATTTTATGCAAAACAAAATGTGCCGGTTATGGGGATTAATGTAGGAAGATTAGGCTTTCTGGCTCAAGCTGGAGTAAATGAGATTAATAATGTAATTGAAGCAGTTCAAGACGGAAGATACAGTGTTGAAGAAAGAATTATGCTTCAATCCGGTGATTATATTGCATTGAATGATTTTGTTATAAAAGGATGTAACCCCAGCAGAACATCTAAATTCTTTTTAGAAATAAACGGAAAATTCGTTTGTGATTATATAGCAGATGGATTAATTATATCAACTCCCACCGGCTCAACTGCATATGGACTTTCAGCCGGTGGTCCGGTTTTGTATCCTGAATTAAATGCAATTGTAATTGTACCTATATGTCCGCATACTCTTAATGCCAGACCGCTTGTTGTTCCGGCAACCGAACGTATTGTTGTTAAAACAAGTGATGATTTGCTATCCGTATCCATTGACGGTTTTGTTACAACTAAATGTGTGGAAAAAACATATATAAACATCGCTCCGGACAAAGCAAAACTTGCATTCCTTAAGAATAATAATTTCTATTCTGTCTTGAGAAACAAACTTCATTGGGGTGTTTCACCCACAAATTCAGATTAATTATAAAAATAATGTGTAAATTATCAGAATTTTATCGAGACTTTTTTATTTGAGCCATTTCTTTTAAAATTTGGTCAACCTCTGCATTTAATTTTGTCATGTAATAAGCTGTATAGCTAAATCCACGCTCTTTTATTATAGTGTTTTCTATGTCATTAATTTCATTCAAACGCTTGTTAAGTTCTTTGTACCTCATTTGCTTTTCTGCTAAAGCTTTTGCTTTAGATATAACTTTATTAGCTTTTGCTTTAAATCCAACTTGATAATTTTTCATCTCATAATTTTGGATACTATTCATTATAAACCTTTCCTGGTATTTACCATTTTTTATTACACATTATATTATTTAATGTAAGTCCGCTGAAAATTTAAATTTGCCTAATTTATAAAAAAATTTTACAAAAATTTACAAGAAGAGTGTGCAAGCTCAGGAGTGTGTGTAAAAAGTCTATTCAGGGTTTCGAGCTCTAATTAATATTTTCCAAATTTGCATAAATTATTTATCAAATTTCTCCACATAAATACTTGTAGATGGGAATGCAAAGTTTATACCTTCTTCTCTAAAGCGATGAATAATTTCTCTTATCATATTCCCTTTAACGACTTTGTATTTTGCCCAGGCAGTTTCTGACGTATAAGCAAAAATTCTTAAATCAATTGAACTATTATTCAATGATTCAATTGCTGTAAACATGCCGGAACCTATTATCTTCTCATTTTTATCAGCAATATCTTTTAAAATCTCAAGAGCTTTATCAATTTTTTCATTAGAAGTTCCATATTCAACACCAATCGTTATATCAACTTTTCTTTTTTTACACTTAGAAACATTTGTTATTTCTTCATTTGCAATTTTATTATTAGCAACGTTAACGACAAAATTGTCCAATGTTCTTATTGAAGTTGAACGAAGATTTATTTTTTCAACATACCCTTCTATATCATTAAATTTGATATAATCACCTATTTTATATACTTTATCACCCAATAAACCCAGTGAACCAAATACGTTTCCGATTGCTTCTTTAGCAGCAAAACCTACAGCCAAACCTGTAATTCCGAAACCTGCTATAAGTGATGAAACATTATAACCGAAACTTTGTAAAAATCCCGCAAGCAACATAAATATAATTATTGCTTTTAGTACTTTAATCAGAATAGGTAAAAGATTTACTAAAGATGAGTCAGAATGTTTCTCCCTTAATTTTGCAGTGAGCTTAGATTCCAATGTATCAATAATTTTGTTTAATGCAACGATTATTACTACATTTATAATTACACCGATAATAAAAGGAGAGTGTTTTTCTAAAAAAAGTAATATAGGCTTTATTATCATATTAAAAGCATCATCAATCATTTCTATTTTCCTTTATCTATTTTCTATAAATCATACCACGCAAAAACTTTTAAAAAAAGTTTTACTTAAAGAAAATATAAAAGGTCTATAAATTCCGGATTGCAGAAACAAAAACAAACGTTTTTTAAGCCAAACTTTTTTCTGTAGCTTTAATTTTGGTCATCTTTGTTTTTTGATTCATCTATTTGTTCATCTATAGCCGCCCCGATAAGCGAACCTGTTCCGGCACCTAATCCTCCTAAACCTATCATTACAAGACCCGGCGCAAAAATTGTGCATAGTGCAGTTCCGACAAGGAAACCGGCTGTTTTATAAAAATCTGAACCTTTAAAACTGGGAGCAGCATTTTGTATATTACCATCCGCACTGCTGCAAATATTAGTTGTATTAGTGTGTTTTTTTGAATTTATCGTATTAATATTATTGTAAATCCGGTAACTTGGAATACTGCTTACTTTCATACACACATCCTTTCTCAAACACTAAAATACATAACCATACTATAACAAAGTCTGCAAATTTTAAATACTAAATTACAAAACTTTACATATAGAATTTGTGGAAAAATTAAAAACCTTTATTTATGCTCTATTTTTTAACTCTTTAAGTTCACTTTGGAACGGAGAAATTTTTGTCAATTTATCCATAATCTTAGGCATATTTTCAATAACATAGTCAATTTCTTTTTCCGTATTGTATCTGGAAAGCGAGAATCTTATTGAACCATGGAGAGCTGTAAACGGTATTCCCATTGCTCTTAATACGTGACTCGGCTCTAACGAACCAGATGTGCAGGCACTTCCTGAACTTGCACAAATTCCGATATCAGATAAATGAAGAAGAATTAATTCTCCCTCAACGTATTCAAACCCGATATTTGAGGTGTTTGGAACGCGATTTGTTATGCCCGTGTTTAACCTTGCATTGAACACATTCTTTAAAATTCCTGCCTCTAATTTGTCACGAAGTCTTTTTACTTCCGTTAATTCGTGGTTCATATTTTCCAGAGCTAACTCTGCGGCTTTTCCCATACCAACGATATAAGGAACATTCTCCGTTCCGGCTCTCATACCGCGTTCTTGGTGTCCGCCGTTAATGAGTGGAGTTAGTCTTACATCAGGTTTTACATATAATGCGCCAATTCCTTTTGGTGCGTGAAACTTGTGCCCTGAAACACCAACCATATCAATTTTTGTTTCTTTAACATTGAGTGGGATTTTACCTGCAGCTTGAACACCGTCAACAAAAACTCTTGTTTCGGGAGAATGTGATTTAACATATTCAGCAATCTCTTCAACTGGGTGGATAACACCTGTTTCATTGTTTGCCCACATTACAGACACTAATGCCGTATCTTTTCTAAGTTTTTCTTTTAACTCTTCGACTTCTAATTCGCCCTGTGCGTTAACTCCTATATAGTCAACTTCATATCCTTGTTTTTCAAACCATTTATATGTATTTAAAACACAAGGATGCTCAACTTTTGTAGTAATTATATGGCGTTTTTCTTTGTTGCAGTTGAGAACCCCTTTTATTGCCATATTAGCCGACTCCGAACCACAAGAAGTAAAGAAAATTTCTTTTTCATCTTTTGCACCAAAAAAGTCTCTCATTTTTACTCTTGCTTCTCTTATCGCTGCGGCAGGCTTCTTTGCAAAATCATACATGCTTGAAGGATTTGCGTATTCTTCGCTAAGAAACGGAAGCATTTCTTCTAAAACTTTTTTATCAATTGCAGTTGTTGCATTATTATCTAAATATATCATTTTTTGCCTCTTTTTGTTTTGTTATGTTGAGGTAGAAACCTCAACTTACTACAATCTATCTTTATTTTTTTCCCCTCGCCCCTTGTGTGAGAGGGGTTGGGGGTGAGGGGTTTTCCCTCTATATTTTTACTAAATCTGCTTCAATTAATTCGTAAAACTTTTTATCCAAATTATGATAATCTGATATATTTACTACATAAGGTAAATTACTCTTATCAAACTTATCTTTTATATCATTAATATCACTTAAATTAGCTAATTCAATTCCTCTTACCATAATATCTAAATCAGAAAGAAAACGAAAATTACCTTTCACCCTTGAACCGTAATAGTAAAAATCATATTTTTCTCTATATGGTTCAAGAACAGATTTTATAATATTTTCTTCATTTTCTGTTACACCTTTAATTGGCATTTTCTGTTTCCTTTAATTTAGATATTAAAATTTCTGTATCCTTTAAAAAATCAGGCACTAAATCAATTAAAGTTCTTGCTTTGACTAAATTGTATTCGTGTGCAGTATTATTACGTTTTTCGTAATAATTTCTCCACCTTTCCCAGTTTTCAGCATAGCCATATCCTTGCATAAATCTAAAAATATTGTTCATTGTTAATTCAGAATCAGTTTTTCCATATTTTTGAATCAATATTTTTTTGACCAGTTTCCACGCAGTTTCAAGAGTATATTCAAATCTTTTTACACAAGAATCTGCAATGTATTGTATGAATATAGATGTTTGATTTTCTTCATAGTCTTTATAGCATTCTTTTAGTGTTGAATACGCGTTTTCAAGATTTGTTATCTCTATCATATAGTTCCTTTTTATTTTTGTCAGGCATTGCCTGACCTGATTTTATTTTATAGTCATGTTAATTTTTGACTTTTATATTTGTTCCACTTCAAGATTTTTATCAACTTTGTCTTTCAAAATTGATTCAACAAAAGTTTTTATTGTCATTCTTGAATTTTTGCACCCTTGGCACATACCTGTCAATTTAACTTTTACCTTGTTTCCGTCTAAATCAACAAATTCAATATCACCGCCATCTTTTTGGAGTTCCGGAGAAATTTGCTGTTCAATAACCTTACTGATTTTTAGAATCTTTTGTGTAGCAGTAAGCGGAGCTTCTTCTTTCTTGCTTTCAGCTTTATAGTAAGTATCAATAATATCTTGAATAGTTCCTTTGCATCTTCCGCAAGCACCGCCTGCTTTTGTATAATTAGTAACTTCTTCAACAGTTTTTAGGTTATTAACTTTTATTGCTTCCCAAATTTGATTTTCTGTTACATTGAAACAAGTGCAAACAATCTTATCAGCAGTTTGGGGTAAATCTTCTTGTACGTTATCTTCCCCATAATATTTTTTTAATGCGTCCTCGAGTGCTTCATGACCCATTACTGAGCAATGCATTTTTTCTTGCGGGAGTCCGCCAAGTTCTTCTGCAATATCTTTATTTGTAATTTTTTTAACTTCGTCTAAAGTTTTTCCTATAATCATCTCTGTTAAAATACTTGAAGATGCGACAGCCGAACCGCATCCAAATGTTTGGAATTTAGCATCAACAATTTTTTCACCGTCAAGTTTTAAATATAATTTTAGTGAATCGCCGCAAGCAAGCGAACCTGCTTCACCGATTAAATCTGCATTATCAATTTTTCCTACGTTTCTTGGGTTTCTATAATGATCCAAGACTTTCTCTGAATAATCCCACATTTTTCACCTCTTTGATTTGTGTTTTTCTTAATTAATTTTATATCAAATAAAGTTTTTTTTATATTGCCTTAAGAAAAATTTAATGTTTAGTTAATTTGTATTGTTGAATATTTATAGTCTGTGTTATTATAGAATAATAATATAAGGATAGAGGTTAATACAATGATTGAAATGAAAGTAATGGGTATTGCACTCGATGTAAGAACAAATTCTCCGATTGTAGTACTTCACGATTTAGATAACCGAAAGGCATTGCCTATTTGGATAGGTTCAGCAGAAGCAAGCGCAATAATAAGATGTATTGAGGGACTTGTAGTCGCTCGTCCGATGACACACGATTTAATTGCTAATCTAATCGAAAAAACAGGATACACGTTAGAAAAAATAGAAATTAACAATGTGGAAAAAGAAACATATTATGCAACTCTTTACTTAACAAAAGATGGTGAAACAATTGAACTTGATGCTCGCCCGAGTGATGCAATTGCTGTTGCTATGAGATGTGACTCTCCTATTTTTGTAACGGCAAATGTTCTTATGAATGGTTCTGTTTCAACCGATACTGCTAAAGATGCTGAAGAAGCTCAAGAATTTAAAGACTTTATACAAAACATAAAACCTTCGGACTTTGAAAAGTTAATGAAAGGTAAACACGAAGAAAGTGATCAATAAAAATAAAAAAGGAGTACAATATGAAAATCCCGGCAATATTGAATAATGATGCTGTTAAAACAATCGGTTTTTTTGTCTGTCTTACAGTCCCAGCAGCTTTAATATCTGAAAAATGTGAGAATCATATAACTGATAACATTAAATCAGAGGTTTTATCTAAAGATTCATTGAGATACAAGAGAGTTGAAAAAGAAACTGAAAAATTGGGTTATGCAACAAAAAAACAAATTTGGATAAAAGAGTTAGCGGATATGAATGATTCAATTAAATTTGACAGTATTGCTAAAAAAGCATATTTTGAAGGTGCGCAAATGGTTAGGGATAGCATTAATAACTCAAAAAAATAATTTGGATATATAAGTACATGTGTGGGGAGAATTAGAGTATGGTTTTTGTAATTGGAGCATTTTTAGCAGTTTTGTTTATTTGTGATTTATTGCTTGTATTTTATTGCAAGGTTAAAAATGGATTCAGAATGTTTGCATTCAGGATTTTTGCAATTTTATTAGCAGTAATGTCCTTAATTATGACTGGTGATATTACAATCGCGTCCGTTGGATAGTAAACTTAAGAGGTAAATATGAATATTAATACAAATTATGACAACTTAGAACAAAGCTATTTATTTTCAACAATAGCTAAAAAGGTAAATGAATATATTTCTAACAATCCTGATAAAAAGGTTATAAGACTTGGAATTGGCGATGTGACGTTACCTTTATGTAAGGCTGTTACTGATGCTATGCATAAAGCAGTAGATGAAATGGGTGTTCAATCGACTTTTAGAGGATATGGACCGGAGCAAGGATATGACTTTTTACGTGAAGCTGTTCAAGGATATTATAAAAAACATAATGTAGAACTGGATTTAGACGAAATATTTATTTCAGACGGTGCTAAAAGCGACTTAGGAAATATTTTAGACTTGTTTGCAAAAGATAATACAGTTTTAGTTCCGGACCCTGTTTATCCTGTTTATGTTGATACAAACATTATGGCAGGACGTGAAGTCAAATTTATTGATGCAAATGGGGATAATGAATTCTTGCCTTTGCCGTCAGATTTACATAAAACGAGCGACTCAAATATAGGCAAAAATATATTTACCCCCGATATTATTTACATTTGTTCACCTAACAATCCAACTGGTGCCGTTTATAACAAAGCTCAACTAAAAGAATGGGTTGATTATGCTTTATCAAAAAAAGCGATAATTCTATTTGATTCAGCATACGAATGTTTTATATCTGATGAAAATCTTCCTCGTTCAATTTATGAAATTGAGGGGGCTAAAAATTGTGCAATAGAATTCTGTTCTCTTTCTAAAACTGCAGGATTTACAGGTACAAGATGCGGATACACAATTGTTCCTAAAAATTTAGGCAAACTCAATAAAATGTGGGTAAGACGTCAAACAACAAAGTTTAATGGTGTTCCATATATTGTTCAAAGAGGCGCTGAAGCCGTATTCACAGAAGAAGGTCAAAAAGAAATTAAGGAAAATATAGCTTATTATAAAGAAAATGCCAAACTAATATCTGATACATTAAAAGAATGTAATATCTGGCATGTTGGCGGAAAGCATTCTCCCTATATTTGGCTAAGATGTCCTAACAATATGAAATCTTGGGAATTTTTTGATTATTTACTCAATAATGCCCAAATAGTGGGAACTCCCGGCTCCGGTTTTGGAAAAAATGGTGAAGGATATTTTAGACTCACTTCTTTCGGTTCTAAAGAAAATACCAAGGAAGCAATGGAAAGATTTAAAAAAATATTTAAAAAATAATAGCAAAAAAATTTTTCACATGTTTTAATATCAAAAAAGGAGAATGATATGCAAATTACACCAATTAATAGTTCACAAAATTTTCAAGGTCTTAATACTAAAAAATTATGTTCGATGGATTTAAAATTAATAAAAAATGAATTACCATTACTGGAAGAACTTGGTAAAAAATACGATATTAAGTTACGTTCAAGTTTTGAGGGATTGGACGATATTGAATTTATCGATATAACAGTAAGTCCTTTGAAAAAGAACTTTTGGACAAAATTATTTGGGCAAAAGGAAAAAACAAAATTTTATTTAAACAAACAAGAAAAATCTATACTGGAAAAAGTTAAGACCGCAATCAATGAGTTAAACGCAAAAAATAAACTTGGACAACTTATTGATAATTTTGCATAATAAAATTATATTTTTCATGATACAATCTAACAATGAAAGAAAAATTCTGGATAGCATTTTCATCAATAGAACAAATTGATTCAAACTTTGTCCAAAGACTATATAATTACTATGGTGATATAGAACAAGCTTTCAATAGCTCAAAGAAAGATTTTGATAATATTGAGGGTCTGAATGTAAAGAAAGCTGAAAAATTCTTAGCTCTAAGAGATAAAATTGACCTTGAAAAAACTTTTGAAGAAATTGAAAAACGCGGAATAAATGTATTAACTTTCGATGATAGTAAATATCCTTATATGTTAAAACAAATACATAATCCTCCAATGGTTTTATATTATAAAGGTGATTTGTTTTCTTGCAATTTAGAGCGGACAGTTGCTTTTGTCGGGTCGCGAAAAGCAAGTTCTAACGGCAAAGACAGTGTTAAATCAATAATTAAAGATTTTCAAGGTACTGATATTTGTATAGTATCCGGTCTTGCAGAGGGAATTGATGCGACTTCACACAGAAGTGCAATAGAAAATAATCTAAAGACAATTGGTGTAATTGCAAGCGGTTTTGATTATAAATATCCCTCATCTAATAAAGATTTGTACGAAAAACTTGAGCACGGTTGCGGAGCTGTAGTAACCGAATACTATCCGACATTTGAACCGATTAAATTCAGATTCCCTCAAAGAAACAGAATTGTAACAGGAATGTCATACGGTACCGTTGTAGGAGAAGCAGCGATAAAAAGCGGAGCATTAATTTCCGCTAATTTGACATTGGAACAAGGCAGAGAATTAATGTGCATTCCCGGTTCAATTAACAACAAAAACACTGAGGGTGTTTATAAGCTGCTAAAAAATGGCGCGACTATGGTAACATCAGGCGAAGACGTTTTGAATGCGCTAAATTGGGAAGTAATAAAAAAAGAACCGGAGAAAAATAATAAAAATTCATCTGCTTTGCCACGTGAATATTCAACCATTTTAAACATAATAAGTATAGAACCGCGCGGATTTGATGAACTTCAATCTTCAACAGATATGAATACAGAGGAACTTTTAAAAACTTTAACGATGATGGAAGTTGAAGGACTAATTGAACAAACCGACGGCGATAGATACAAAAAAGTTTAATAATATCTAGTATGTAGTAGTGAATTTTTAATTCACCATAACAAAATTAATCAGCTTTTTTGACTTTTAAAGTTTTATTTTCTATTTCTAACTCGACTTCATCCTCTTCCGGATTAATGTCTAAAAGCTCTAATATAGCTTTTTGTAAAAGTAAAACCCAAGCACTTCCGCTCTTTATTAACTTCTTTTTCATATTTGCCTCTTACTAATTATTTACTATACATTTACTTTACATTAACTATTCTTTATAATATACTTTCTAATAATTATGAATTAATTAGTTGTTACATAGTAACTGGAGATAATTATGAACATAGATGAACAAACAGAAAAAGCATTCACGCAACTTGGAAAACATATACAAATACTTAGAGAAAACAAAAATATAACATTAGATGAACTATCAAAAACAACCGGCATAAGAAAAAATTACTTAAAAAAAATAGAAGATGGGCTTGCATATGGAGTTTTAGTAGAAAAACACTTATTAAAAATAGCACGCACTTTAAAAATTAGTATGCAGGAGTTGTTCGATTTTGATGTTTCACTCCACATTTTTTGATGCAGATTTTTTCATTGGGAATTCAATTTTTTTGTAATTTTTTATTAAAAGTTCTGGGAAGCTTTCTTTTATACATTCAATAGTTTCAGTGTTTAATGATTTGTCAATAAAAGGTATTAAACATAGTTTTGTGTGTGGTAAAAATTCTTTTCTTTTTTCTTTAAACTCTTGTGGAGATTTTGTGTCATCTCTCAAAAATTCCATTGCTAAATTGTCATTTGTAAAAGTAGCAAAACGACTGTCTTTTCGATTCATAAATCTTTCTCTGTAAACGGTTTTTAGTTTCGTAAAATAATCGCCAACATAATTAGATGTATTAAGCCAAGGGTCTATTATTATTGCATCCTTATTTTTTAAGAAATATTCTTTTCCATCTTTAATTTTTTTATTTGTAACAAACGCAACAACGTGATCTAAGTATTTTACAGGTTCGTTGTCTCGTTTGATTCCTAAACAAGCTGTATAAATATTATCCTGTCCGTTTATTTTTCCTAATAATTCAGTAAACATAGAGTCCTCTGTGCAGTTACCAATTTTTCCAAAAGATAAGGTATGCACAATCGCTGTGTAATAATTCCCGCTTTCGCGTATCATATTGCGCATATATTTGTAATCTTTTTTTAATTGTTCTAAAAAATTAGGTGCAGGTTTATCATACCCAATATTACTTCTTATTTTGCTAGTTGAAAGATGAGGGTATGTATTCCTTGCTCTGCTTTCGAGCAGTTTTGCTGTTTTAAGAGTTTGTTGGTTTGCTTGAAAAGTTATCATACTATAGTAAAAACTTGTAAAAAAATTTTTTGTTATTTACACACACACTATTATCACGAAATGTTTTCTGAGTTACAGCCGACAGGTTCTGGTAAATCTATGATTTCCCGCAACATTAAAATTGTTTTATCACACTGTAATATAAGGCATTTTGACCTTGTATTGATTGCAAGAAATGTTGCTTATGCGCTCTCTGAAGTTTCTACAAAATGCGATGGTGCTTCCTCGCTATTTATAATATTTGTGAGTTGCATATAATTTTAATGCGCAAACATTATTTTATTAATAGTGTCTGTTGCCCTAGCATTTTACCACTATTGTTTGCGCTTAATATATCTTAATATAAAGTCAATTTCTGAGAAG
Source organism: Candidatus Gastranaerophilales bacterium (assembly GCA_905236775.1). Taxonomy (GTDB): domain Bacteria; phylum Cyanobacteriota; class Vampirovibrionia; order Gastranaerophilales; family Gastranaerophilaceae; genus CAG-196. Next base: position 953 of record CAJOOM010000075.1, on the reverse strand, counting down.
AAAAAGACTTTATATTAATAAGGATATTAAAAATAAAAAAGAGGAGATTTTTATGACAGGTGATGCTTTAACTTTAAATTTAACAGATAATAATACCCAAATAAAATCAGTAAAGTCAGCAAAAAATCCGGTTGAGGGTCCAAGAAATAAAAAAACAGTTTTAAAATCGCAAGGGAAGAAAAATGAATATGTTTCAAAAACAGAAATGAACGAACTAAAAAAGAATTGCAAAAATCCTAAAATTTATGCAAAAACATTGCATAATGAATGCAAGACGAGAAAAAATTTGGGCTATTGCTCTAACGATACAAATCTTGATTTAGATTATACTGAAAGTGAAACATTCAATTTTTTGCTCTTTACTTATACAAGAGATGCTGAATATACATATCACACAAAAAGTGGAGATACTGCGGCAAGTGTTAGAGAAATGTTTGGTTTAAAAGATGGTGCTTTGCTAAAATGTAACGATTGGATAGTTGATGCAAATCATCCTTTTGATGTAGGTACACCTATATATTTTTTGGAAAAAGATATAAAAGATGAATGGTAAATAACCTACAGCCGGTAGGTTTTGGTAAATCTTTATATATTTAGAGTTTATTACCTACAGCAAAAAATATGTTAATCAATGCTGTCTTTGTAAATCATGAGCTTTACCAAAACCTACCTACTTTTTTAAGATTGTATTTTATTATTTATATTTACTAAATATTTACCCCAAAATATTTACCCCTTTTATTTTTGTTTTATAATAATTATGAGAAGAAAAAGATTCTACAAGGAAAGGGAGATATAATATGTCAAAAAACACAATTACTGTTGACGGAAACTACGCTGCAGCACATGTTGCTTATGCGCTTTCTGAAGTTTCCGCAATCTACCCTATCACACCTTCTTCTACAATGGGAGAATGGGTTGATGAATGGGCTTCACAACACAAGAAAAACATT
>CAJOOM010000074.1 GCA_905236775.1 Candidatus Gastranaerophilales bacterium | reverse complement strand
TCCCTTTTGAATTTCAGCATTAAATTCATCAATTCGTTCTTGCGGTACTGATTTTCTCAATCTAAAAAGTGACATTGCCTCTTGAACTATATCATTAACTGATTTATACAAACCTGTAGCCATTTGTTCTTTTATAAAATTATCAAAATCCCTGCTTAAAGATATTTCCATAAACAACTCCTTTATTACCTTTATTGTATCAAATTATTGGGGTAAATACAATTGATAAAAATTCCCAAATTTTAATATAACTTAATATTGTTAAGAAAAAATTAAAATCTTTACAATTGGCTCAAAGCCAATCATAATGCTCTATAGAATAAAATAGAATAGAAAACTGTGATCAATTTTTATTTTTCTAAAAACTTTAAATAAATATACGAGAAATATTTATCAAATGTAAAAGAAGAAAATTTATGACAATAAAAATTGATCCGTCAAGGCTAACTGGAACATTGAAATCATTAGCAGAAAAAGTGCTATATAAGGGAAATGCGTACTCAATGTGCTGTAAAAGAAGTTACAGAACAAAATGCAAAATTGAAAAATGATATAGACGAAACCAACAAAGAATTAAAAGATAAAGGTATAAGTTTTAAAGAATTTCTTTCATACTTGTATGACTAACAAAGGGAAACAATGCCAAATGTATCACAAATAAAAACAGGAATATCATTATTAAGGTGGCAAGTGCCAAAAGGTAAGCTAAACCCTAAAACATTAGGGTATGTTTTGCCAAATGGTAATGTGAATTTTTCATCACATGAAAATGCTATGAACTATGCTAAAAATGCTGTAATTAAGGCTTTGAAGTCAGACCACCCATACGAAAGAGGAATTGTTGTCAATGATAGACAAATAATAGCAGATATTAGAGGAACTGGTAATACTGTAAACTTTTGGAATATGAATATTGAAAACTGCTCTGTTGTTCACGGACACCCAAATTCTACTCCTATAAGTATAGGTGATTATGATTGCTTAATGAAAGGAGCATTAAAAGAAAATATTGCATATAATTCATTAGGTGAATATTCAAAGCTTACAAGAAATGCAAATCCTAAAGTACTTAGTATATTGCCTCAAAAGGTAAAAGGATTTGTGGAAAAATGTATTCATAATTTTAGACGTGGTGTTACTTCATATGAATATGGCGAATTTATGAAGCCCACTGATACCGTTATTAAGGAACAGTCTGCCCAATTAAGAAGAAGAATAAAGGAATTTTATGACAGCTCTAATACAGATACTCAAAAGTTTTTAGCGTATTGGTTGAAAAGAATAGACGAAGATTTAGTTACTGATTTATCTGAATTACCTAAAGAATTTCAGCCAGTTTTAAGAGATTTTATAAACCTTAGCAAAAGTGAATTTAAGGTAAAAGCACCATTAGTTCATAGATTTTGGACAGATAATGCAGGAAAATTCGGGGTAAAATATGAAACGAATTTTTCTAATTTAGTATAGATATTCATACCAATTAGTAAACTTGTCTTAACATAACTTAATATACATGGCAATTTTTTAAGAGAAAAATACTTTATATATGTAGTAAGACAAAGGGGATTACAGTTTTATGGGATTAAAAGTCGATACAAAAGAAGTTACTACAGTAATAAAAAACGACACAAAATCTGTTACAACAAAAGGAACAGATAATTCGGTTTCCATTTTTAATTTTGACAATATTAAAGAACATAAAGAGGAACTAGCAATAGCAAGTGGAATTGCTACTGCTGGTTTAATTGGTTTGTCATTACTCACAAGAAAAAGGCTACCTAAGCATATGGATTTCAAACCTGCTGAAACAGTAGAAGAAGCTATAAAATTTAGTAAAAAAAGTCTAGGCATAAAAATAGAACCTTTTAAAAACGGTTCTAAAGAGTTAAATCTCAATGCTTTAAATGAGGCAAATGCAGAGCTGGTTCGTTTAAGTAATATTAGCGAAGGTCGGATTAAAATGCCCAAAAACATAAAATTTTCTGCAAAACGAGCTACAAAAAACACAAAAGATAAACAAGGATGTTTTAAATTGATGGATAATACTATTGAACTTCCTATTCATGAATATACAGAGATTTCAGGTGAAGGTGGACTTGTTACCTCAATAGATAAACTGCTAAAGGCACGTTGCTTTACAACAGCGAATGGTGCTGATTTACAACATGCAAGTTTATGTCAAGGAATTCGTATAAATATTTCAGAATGTTTGCCATATGAAGTATCTGATATTTTTGAAAGATACATAAATAAGGGTATTATTTCAGAAAAGGAATTAAGGCAGTTGAATACTTACCTTAGAGAACTCCAAGAAGAATTTATTTTTATGGAAGAAAACCCGACTTATTTATATCATATTCTTACGAAGAAAAGCATTAAAGAATGTGAAAGCTTTGCACCCGATGTCTTATTAGATAAGATTAAAGAGTTTAGATATAAACCAAAAAAAATAGATTATAAAAATTTTAAATTTGACTTTGACGACAAATACTCATTAGACAAATTTTATAGATATTTTCGTAGCAGAAGAATTAGTCCTACAATTGTATTAGACCATGAAATGGGACACGTACAGCATGAAAAAAAACCATTTTTAGGAATGCGGCGTTTCATAACAAAAAAACAAATTTGGAGATCTAAAAAAGCATATAAATTAGATGCTCATAGAGCAACAAAAGAATGTATCGATTTTTCTTCAAAATATCAACCAATCGCAGCTAAAGTAAGTTGTTATGCAACTACAAGTATAAATGAATTTTTAGCTGAAACCTATGCATATCTACTACAAGGTCGGCAATTTGATAAAGATGTTATAGATATGTATCTCAAATATGGTGGAAAAATTCCTAAAGGTCTTAAAGATTATATAATTTAAATTTTCAAAAGTTTGTAGGGTGCAATTTTTTGCACCAAACTTTCAAAAGTTTGTAGCGTGCATTTTAATGCACGAATATTTCAAATTACCTATTCTTGTCCTTTTGCGAAATTTAGATTATATCGGTATTTAAGCCAAATATTTACCCTTTCAAAATTCTAATTTTGGAATTTTGACGCCCGAAAATGATACTTTGAGGTAGTTTGGTTTACTCAACTTCCGACCTTGTTGAATTGGCAAAAGTAGGATTGTTTCTGGCTTCCACCCTCGTAAAGACATATACCTCTTCCGACCAAATGTCCTGAAAAAAGGTAGCTCGAACCCTGTAATAGGGTTCTCATCCTCTATTCCATTTCAACAAAAAAGTCCCTTTTAGGGACTTAAAATGGAGGAGGAATAGGGATTCGAACCCTAGGTACGCTCGCACGTACGACGGTTTTCAAGACCGCTCCAATCAACCACTCTGGCAT
>CAJOOM010000073.1 GCA_905236775.1 Candidatus Gastranaerophilales bacterium | reverse complement strand
TATGAAAGGATTAACCAACATGGATAATAGTATAAATTTTAAAGGTGCATTTTTAATAAAACAACCAACTGCAAAAGTAATACAAAATAAATTAACCCCGCTATTAGGTAAAAAATACCAGATTATTCCTAATATGTCTGATAAAGGCGACGTTTTATATGTAGTAAGAAATAGCTTTGATAAAGGTATTGCAGATGAGCTTGTAAAAACAAAGGATGCAAAATTTGAATATTATCCAAAGCTCAACACTAAATCTGGATTTGATAACGAAAAACCGGAAGAAGCACGTAACATATTAGCCTCATACACAAAAAAAATCATTGATAAAGTTGAAGATTTGGGGAAATGCTTTATCACTAAACCTAAAAAAACTGTAGACATTGTAAAAGTTCAGGCTAACAACTTAAAAGCCGTTGAAAATAAAACATTCGTAGATATTACCGGAAATAATTTCAGAACTAATATAGACCATCAAAATGGTGTTTGTTCGGTTTATACAATGGTTGATAAAATGGGGGACAGCAAGAAGAAAGTAAGACATACATTAATCACAATAACACCACCAGGACAATACGGTATATCTTATGCAAGATATATTCCAGCACTTAGTGAATCAAGTAAAAATGAAATGAGACGATTTGCAATAAAGAATGGAGAAGTAATTCTGGAGTATAATGAAGCCGGCTCGAAAACATTTATAGAACATGAAGATGCGGCAAAAAAGCATTACACAAGTTTAATGGAAAAATATAAAGAAGAATTGCAAGCTTATAAAAGCGCACAATAATTTATTCATATCTAAGAGCATCAATCGGATTTAGAAGAGAAGCTTTATAAGCCGGATAATATCCAAATCCGATACCAACCAGACCGGAAAAACAGAAAGATAAAAGTATTGGAGATAGGGTAATAACAATAGCTGTTCCAAAGAAAAATCCAACAGCTAAAGCGATAGCAATTCCTATAATAATACCGATAATTCCCCCGATTAGCGAAAGTACAAGCGCCTCTATCAGAAATTGAAGTCTTATATCACTCGCTCTTGCTCCTATTGCCATACGAATACCAATTTCTTTTGTTCTTTCAGTTACTGATACAAGCATTATATTCATAATTCCGATTCCACCTACAATTAATGACACAGAAGCAATTGAAGCAAGCAAAATTGCAAATGTTCGTACTGTAGATTTCATTTTTTCTTGGAATTCTGCAGAATTTCTTATTTCAAAATCATTTTCCTGTGTCTTGCCAAGTCCATGTCTTGCTCTTAAAATTTCTGTTATGTCACTTTGAGCAATATTTGCACTCTCTAAAGAATCAGCTTGTGCAATAATTTGATTTACAGAACCCGGAAAATCTGTTCCAAAGACTTTTCTTTGTGCTGTAGTTAAAGGAATAAAGATTAAATCATCCTGATCCATCGGTCCCATTTGACCTTTTGAAACTAAAGTACCGATTACTTTAAATGGAACATTTCCTATACGAATAGTTTTTCCTACCGAATTTATATCTCCAAAAAGTTCTTTTTCAACAGTTGCACCTATTATTGCAACTTTTGCGGCATTATTATCATCATCTTTTGTAAAACTTCTGCCCTCTTTGATTTCATAGTTTTTAATGTACAAGTAATCCTGTGTAATTCCATATATTGTAGTTTGCCAGTTTTGATTTCCAAACATAGCTTGTCTTGAAGAACTCATTAACGGAGCTACTGCATCAATCCCTCTTGCATTACGTTTGATAGCTTCAGCATCTTTTACACTCAAAGTAGGTTTAGAACCCATACCCATAGAGACACCGCCGGTTTTTGCAGTTGCAGAGCGAATTGTTAAAACATTAGAACCCATAGATTCCATGTTCGCTTGAACTTGTTTATTTGCTCCGGAACCTATCGCAAGCATAACAATTACAGCACTTACACCGATAATTATACCCAAGCTCGTAAGTGCTGAACGCATTTTATTAACTTCAAGCGACTTTAATGCTATTTTTAATGTGGATTTAAAATCAATCATGTTTTTCAAGTGAATAAATGAATCTATGAATAAGAGATTTTGTTTTAATTAAATTCATTTACCCCCTTCCCCTTTCTCTACTTATTATAATTAACAGTGCCTACAATATCAAGTAAATTTATAAGATCTTTTGCTATAACCCTTGCAAGAGTTGCAAAGTTAATGCCGAGGTTTGGTTGGCGGGGGTAAATGGACTTGGGGTAAATGTATTTGGGGTAAATGTATTTGGTTTCACGCAAAGTAAACAAGAGTTGTCTTTCTGAGGGGTAAATGTACTTGGTTAGGCGCAAGGGTTTCAAGTCCTTGTCTTTGCGAAGAGGGTTCAATGTTTATTACCCTCTCCCGTTTCCGTAAGAACAAACAATGTCATATGATATGGTAGAAAAAAAAGAACCGGATGAAGATGATGGAACGGAGAAAATTATTTTATAATGTAAGATATTTATGACAATTTATTTCTAAACCCTTTTGTTTGAGAGATAGTCCTACCTATTGATTTAATTTTAGCTTCAATACAACCTCTGCACTGTTCGGGATTTTCGTTTATACAAATTTTTCCTGGGTAAATCTCATACTTTGCTCGATATTCTTTTGATGTTACGTTAGGCATAACAACATTTGCGCCGCTTTGGAGTGCGATAATTCTTCCGTTAGGATTTAATGTTTCCATCGCTGTTGTTGCAGGAATATTGATATTTGGAAGATTAATTCTTGTAAGAGCCATAACTTTTAGTGCCAGCCAAAAATCACCTTTTGGAGCATCTTTTAAAGGTGTTTGCTCGTGAGGAATAAACGGACCGATTCCAATCATATCTGCGTCAAGTTCTTTAAAAAATAAAATATCATCAGCAAGTGATTCTATAGTTTGATTTGGAAGTCCGACAAGACATCCTGAACCAGTTTCAAAACCTAAAGATTTCAAGTTATAAAGGCATTGAACTCTGTTTTCAAAACTTGCATTTGGGTGCATTTCTTGATAAAGCTTTTCATCAGTTGTTTCTATTCTTATAAGATATCTGTCAACTCCTGCTTCTTTAAATGCTTTAAATTCTTCGTAAGTTTTTTCACCTATACTAAGAGTAAGCGCAATATCAAACTTTTTTATTTCACGGATAATTTCAATCATTTTATCCGTGTCATAGTATTCATCTTCACCTGATTGAAGAACAAGAGTTTGATAACCCATCTCAACGGCTTTTTTTGCGTACAAAAGAATCTCTTCTTTAAGAATTCGGTATCTTTCAATCTCTTTATTAGAAGAACGCAATCCGCAATATTTGCATTGGCGCTTACAAATATTAGAAAATTCTATGAGTCCGCGCAAATGAACTTCATCTCCGACATTTTCTCTGCGAACTCTATCAGCCTCTTTAAAAAGCCAATCATTTTTCGTGTTATCTAATAAAATATCAACCAGTTCTTGTTTTTTCATATTACCCCTCGCACCTAACCCCTCTCCCACAAGGGGCGAGGGGCTAGAGGTTACTTAAATATATCTGATGCTCTATCTAAAATCCCATTCATATAAGCAATCGCCATTCCATAGTTAACAACTGGGACACTTTGTTCTTTTGCCTTTTTTATTCTTGATTTCATCTCAGTCTCATTAAGCATACAACCTCCGCAATGAACAATGAGTTTGTATTTGCTTATATCAGAAGGGAATTCACCTCCCTGGGTAAAATCAAAATCAATATTTTTTCCTGTAAATTCTTTAATCCAATTCGGCAGTTTAACTGTACCAATATCATTGCATTGTCTGTGATGTGTACAACCCTCTGAAATTAGAACTTTATCACCATCATTGAGTTTAGATATTGTTTCGGCACCGACTAAGAGAGTTTTCAGACTTCCCTTATAATTTGCCATTAGTATTGAAAAAGAAGTCAAAATAATATTTTCAGGAACTATTTCTTTGACTTTATTAAAAGCTTGAGAATCTGTGATAACATATTTGGGAGTAAATGAATTTAATATTGATGGAAGTTCTTCTACCTGACAGCAAATAGCAGTCGCGTGAGCATCAAGACATTCTCTTAAAACATTTTGTTGGGGAAGAATAATTCTACCCTTTGGCGCAGATTCATCAATAGGAATTACTAAAATTACAACATCACCTTGTTGCAAACGGTCACGAATTATAAATTTTTCTTTTTTATTCTCGTTTAATATATGTCCAAGTTTTTCTTTGAGTTCGTTCACTCCTTCGCCTGTTTTAGCTGAAACAAGCAAGTTAACCCCCTCTTCTTGAGTAGAGGGTTGGGATGAGGCTGTTTTGTTCCTCACGCTACATGTGGGAGAGGGGCTAGGAGCGAGGGTTAGATTATTAATTAAATCGCACTTATTAAATACAATTATATAAGGAATTTTCCTTTGTTTAAATTCTTGCACTAAATCATTGTCTTCTTTTTGTAGTCCGACTGTTGAGTCAACAACAAGAACTGCAATATCAGTTTTATCAAGAATTCTCAAAGTTTTTTCGATACGTGCATTACCTAACTGCCCCCAATCATTTACTCCCGCTGTGTCTATTATTACAACAGGTCCCAGAGGGAGAATTTCCATAGATTTTTCAACAGGGTCTGTAGTCGTTCCTTTTACATCAGATACAACAGAGAGATCTTGATTTGTCACTGCATTTACTAATGAAGATTTACCACTATTAGTACAGCCAAAAAATGATATGTGCGGTCTTTCTGATTTTGTAATCTGCATAAATTTAATAACCTATCTCTAAAGCATTTTAGCATAAATTAAAATATTTGTAATATAAATTCATTATAATACAGTTATCTAATTCTTATTAGCCTTAAAAATAACCAATTGCATAATAAAATTTAGTATTCTTAATTACTAAATTATTGTTATAAGGAGAATTTAAATTGAAAAGAAAATTTATAATATTACTAATTTTAACAACTTTCTTTCTTAACCCTTTATCTATTTCTTTATCGGATGAAATAATTGAACATCGGAATATTCAAGCGGTAGAGACCGAGCAAACGAGCAAATATCCTGATTATTCAAAAATGTATATAGGAGAAGATAAACACGAAAAATTTAACAGAAAAATGTTTAATCTAAATATGAAACTTAATAAATTTATCGCCAAACCAATTCATATATTGTGGTCATCCATTATGCCAAAATTCGGAATTGAAAGAATAAGAGATGCCTATAATAATATTGAATATCCAAAAAGACTTGCAAGTTGCATAATACAACGAGATGGAGAGGGAATAAAAAAAGAGACCGTAAGATTTTTAACCAATACAACTATCGGACTTGGCGGACTGTTTGACCCTGCGGATAAAATCTTTAAAATTAAACCTACAAATGAAAACATGGAACAAGCTTTATGCAAATGTAAAATGGGTTCCGGTTCATATATTGTTATGCCCGGCTTACATTCTTGCACACCGCGTTCTTTGTGCGGAAGAGCCTTAGAAGCAGCTCTGGATCCATCCGTTTATCTTGCGACACCTATCGTATCTGCTATAAAATTCGGACTAATGCTAAACAGGACTTCTTACATACAGCCGCTTGCGCAAATGATTGAAACAACATACGCAGATCCATATGATATCCACAAAAAACTTTTTGGAATTGAAAATTATATAAAAAATTCTAATTATGACCGTCAAGAACTTCTAATTGAAGAAAAACAACTCGTAGAAGAAGGTCATCCGGAACTTGCGGAAGAGTTGATTGCAGAACTTGGCGAAAAAGATACCGAAGATTCATATATTGGCGAAGAGACACAAGAACTGACAGATTTATTACCATTAAGTAATCCTATAAAAGCAGATATAGTATTAGAGGGTTATAAAAAACAAACTCCGGTAATTGATTCTATGAAAACAGCTTTTTTTGAAGATAAAACAATTAATAAATCAATTTGGAATGAAATTTCTATTTGGAACAGAAGTTTTGCAAAACGAATAAAAACCGGTTCGGTAATGGTGACAGAGGGGAAATCTCCTTATAAATATAAATATATATTACAAAAAGACAAAACCTCACCTTTGATGATTTTTTATCCTTCAATTGGTGAAGGTGCAGGAAATCATCATTCTATGGTGTTTGCAAAAATGTTTTATGATGCAGGATATTCAGTCGTTATGCAAGGAAGTCATTTTCACTGGGAGTTTGTAAAAAGCATGCCGGACGGATTCGCTCCCGGAATTCCATTCAAAGATTCTGAATATACAAGAATTGTTACAAAAAAAATATTAGAAAACTTAAATGAAAAATACGAATATGAGCCAAAAGAAAAAATTTTAGTCGGAACATCATTCGGAGCTGTTGCCGCACTTTATGTTGCCAATATGGAAAACAATGATAATATACTTAAAATAAACAAATATATCGCAATATCACCTCCCATAGAACTTGAATATGCACTTAAACAACTTGACAAAAACAGTGAAGAATTTGACAAAAATTCTCCTGAAATAAAAGACAAAACCGCACTTACAGCAGCAAAAATATTACAAATATATGACTTAAAGGATGAAGATAATTTTAAAATGGAGAAACTTCCTTTTACGGATGAAGAAAGCAAGCTTATCACAACATTTATACTAAGACAAAAACTTTCAGACATTATTTTTACAATAGAAAATGTAGAAAAAGACAAACAAAGTGACATCTACAAGATGATAAATAATATGAGTTTTCAAGATTATGCGGAAAAGTATTTGGGACTTAATATAGATGAAAATAAAAATTTAAATAAAATTACACTATATTCACTTTCAGACTACCTTTTAAACAATAAAAATTATAAAATTTATGAAAGTTTAGATGACTATTTTATAACTGAAAATCAAATAAAAAATTTAAAAGATATTGCAGGAAAAAATCTTACTTGTATAGATTGCGGCTCGCATTTGGGATTTCTATATAGAAAAGAATTTTTAGATGATTTTAAGAAAATTTTTATTTCTCAAGAATAATTGCGTTGAAATTTTACTTTGAATTTTTCAGTTGATACAATAGTAGCATGGCTAAATTTGATTTACATTTACACAGTAATAATTCTGACGGAAGTGCAAATACTGAAGAACTTGTAAAAGTTGTTTTAGATTCAGATATAAAAATATTTGCTCTAACAGACCATGATACTGTAAGCGGAATAGAAGAAATTTTAAATTATATACCAAAAGATATTAAATTTATAAAAGGTGTAGAATTAACCTGTATAGCCAAAGATATAAAATGCCATATTCTTGGATATAACATTGATTATCAAAATAAAGATTTATTGGAATTAATTGAACTTGGTAAAAAACTGCGGAAAGAAAAACTTGAAACAAGAATTGAATATCTTAAGAATAAATGGAATATTCAGTTAACAGAAGATGAGCTTTACTGGCTATATTCAAGAAAAAGTGTTGTGAAAACTCACATAGCAAACATCTTAGTTAATCGGGGTTTGGCTGAAAATAATATTGCTGCTATGAAAAAATATCTTGATGGATGCAAAACAGGAAATACACGTTTTGACGGAGAAACTGCTATACAAGTAATTAAGAAAGCCGGCGGTATCCCTGTTTGGGCTCATCCACTTGGAGGCGAAGGCGAAGTTCATTTAACAAAAGAAGAATTTTTACCCAAATTAAAAACAATGATTGAATGCGGAATTCAAGGTTTAGAATGTTATTATTCAAGATATAATTTAAAAGAAATAGAATTTCTTTTAAATTGCGCTAAAGAATCAAATTTATTAATTTCCGGCGGCAGTGATTGGCATGGAACAAACAAAACTGTATTAATAGGTCAATTAAATACTGAAAATATTTATATTGATTCAAGTTATGTGGCAAAATTATTTAAATAAAATTTATTCTGCATTTTGAAGAACTAATTGAATTACTTCTTCAAAATCTTCAAGTCTAGAATCTGCTGTTAATGATATACGGAGTCTTGAGCTACCAACCGGCACAGTAGGAGGACGTATTGCCGGAATATAATATCCTGCAGCACTTAATATTTCTGAGATTTTAACAGTTTTCTCGTTATTACCTATTATAATTGGTATTATGTGAGATACGGATTTTGTTTCTATTCCCCTTAGTTTGAGTAATGCATGCACTGCTTTAATTAAGTGTTCAAGTTTTTTCTTTTGATTTTTTATAAAATCTAATTTTTCTGTTAACAACCAATTTGACCATGCTATATTAAATGGCGGAATAGATGTTGAAAATATAAAAGATCTTGCTTTATTTATCAAATATGTAATAATTTGTTCATTTGATACACAAAATGCTCCAAAAGAACCAACTGCTTTACCTAAAGTTGCAGTTATTATATCAACATCTTTCGCATAACTTAAACCTGCGACTGTATTACCTATTGAACAAAATGCATGTGCTTCATCTATCATAAGCAAGCAATTATATTTATTTTTTAACTCTATAAGTCTATCTATGTCAGCAGAATCCCCATCCATACTAAAAATAGATTCAGAAACAATCAATGCCCTTTTATAGCATTCACGCTTTTCTATCAACAATTTTTCTAAATTTTCGTAATCCAAATGCTTATACCTAAAGAAATCACCCTTTGCCAGTTGCATTCCATCAATAATACTCGCATGATTAAGTTTGTCAGAAAACACAACATCTCCTCTGTCAATCAAAGCAGATATTACACCTAAATTTGCTTGATATCCTGTATTAAAAATTAATGCTCTTTCTTTATTAAATATTGTTGCAATAGTTTTTTCCAATTCTTTATATTCAACTGAAGAACCCGTTAGAAGTCTGGCTGAAGCAGAAGATAAAAGAGAATTGTTTTGCTTTATAAACTCCTCTCGAAGCTCTGTCTTTGTACTTATTCCTAAGTAATCATTAGACGCAAAATTTATGTATTCTATTCCATTTATTATGATTTTCCCATCAGATTTTGCTTCTACATTAGGAATTATTCTTAATTGATTATTAATTCTTAGCTTTTCAAGTTCATCTTTAATTCTATCCATACATTAGATTATCTCATGTCCTAAACAACTATTTTTTATTTGTTAATTTTTGTAAACATTTTTATTACAATTGAAATTATAGCACATTTAGATACTTTATATATATGTAAGACTAAAAAGATGGTGACAAAAAATGGCAATAGCAAACTTACATGAATCGAGAAATTGGTACACTCTAAGAAAGAATGAACTTTCTATAGAGATTACCAAATTGCAAAGTCAAAAGACACTGGCTGCTTATTCTCAAGCTGATAACAGTGCTATTAAAGCAAAAGATGAAGAAGAAATTCGAAAATTTTACCAAGCATTATATGATTCTGATGAAGAATATCAAGGAAAATATAAGGATTACACACAGATTCCTGATTTTGAAGCAGAAATGGATAAAATTACAGCAAAATATAATGATGAATTAGCAGAGCTAACTGCTTGGGAAACCGCTATTGATGCACAAATAACTACAGATAGTGCAGAGATGGAAGAAGTAAATGCATATTTAAATTCAATAAAATCAATGTTATCCAGTAATATTCAAGAAGATTTCAAATTCGGACAAAGTTAATTTACAAATAAAAAACAATGAGAATATTAAAAGAGAGTATAAAAACTTAACACTACAAAATTTAGATGCCTTACAAAGGCATTTTTTTTTATTTATATTAAGTTTATTTCATGATAGATTATAAGGAGGAATATTGGAGGAATAATATTATGTTAAGAGCCGGAATTGTAGGTTTGCCAAATGTCGGAAAATCAACTTTATTTAATGCACTTACTGCAACAAAAAATGCGCAAAGTGCAAATTATCCGTTTTGTACAATAGAACCAAATGTAGGAGTTGTTACCGTTCCGGATGAAAGACTAAAAATTCTTGCAGATTTATGCAAGTCAAAAGAAATTATTCCGACTGTTATTGAGTTTGTTGATATTGCAGGTCTTGTAAAAGGTGCAAGTCAAGGTGAAGGTCTTGGAAACCAATTCCTTCACAACATTAGAGAGGTTGATGCAATAATTCAAGTTGTAAGGTGCTTTGATGATGAAAACACTATTCACGTCGAAGGTAAAGTTGACCCAATATCAGATATAGAAACTATTAATACAGAACTCGCATTAGCAGACATAGGCTCTATAGAAAGACGTCTTGCAAGAATCTCAAAACAAGCAAAAGGCGGAGACAAAGAAGCTGTTCTTGAAAATAATGCTTTAACAAAATTAAACGATTTACTTCAGGAAGGACACTTTATAAACCTAAAAGACCATTTTAACGAAGACGAAATTGAAGTTATTAAACCTCTAAATCTTATGTCCGTTAAACCGGTTATTTATTGCGCTAACGTATCGGAATTTGATTTAAAAGACGGAAATAACTACACAAAACAAGTTGAAGAATATGCTAAAAAATATGGCGCTCAAACTGTAATTATATGCGCAAGAATAGAAGAAGAGCTTGTTGAACTTGGTGAAGATGGTGCAAAAGAATATCTTGCAGAACTTGGAATCTCTGACAGCGGTATCGATAAAATGATTAAATCTGTATACTCACTTCTTAATTTGATTACATTTATTACAGCCGGAGAAAAAGAAACACGTGCTTGGACTTGCGCAAACGGAACAAAAGCTCCTCAAGCAGCCGGTGTAATCCATACAGATTTTGAAAAAGGTTTTATAAGAGCAGAAGTAACAAGTTACAAAGATTTTGTAGAAAATGGCTCATACACTGCTTGTAAAGATAAAGGTGTTACCAGACTTGAAGGAAAAGATTATATTATTCAAGACGGCGACATTGTTCATTTTCGCTTTGCTGTATAGTAATTTAATTGACTGCTGTTCTGGCTTCATTTATAACCCAACCATCGGATCGAAGGTGGGCATAGTTATTTTTTCCCTTATATTTATTTCCACCTTGGCTTAATAACCAGCTATCCAATATTTCTAATGCTTTTTGAAGCAATGTTTTTCCGTACTTTTCTAATAGTTTATTATATTGCGTTTCAGTTAAAATAACTGTATTAAGTTCTGGAATTATAAAAGTAGATAGTCCATCCATTGGTGGTCTACCACCTTTTTTGCCATTTTTTCTGCGATAAAATCTTTTCATTATTAATAAATCCCCTCCCTAAATACTTTTTACAACCAAGTCTCATTTCTGAAAAACAAAATTAGTTGACAATATGTTAAAAACATGCTACATTGTAAATCGAAATGCAACACAACATAATTAAATTGTAAATCAATATGATACATTTGTCAAGTAATAAATTATGGTGGAACGATGAAATTAACAGAATTGATGTCACATATATCCGAAAATACTAAAACGACAATTAACCAGTCAATGCTTGCCGATTGCCTTGGAATAACGCGACAAACAGTGAGTAATAGAATAAAAAATGAAAGTGAAGTTACGGTGAGCGAATTAAAAAAAGCCGAAGATTTTTTTCACATAGAACTTTTATCACAAAGCAATCTGAACGATGATATAGTATACATTAACTACTATAAAGATGTTTTTGCCAGCTGCGGAAATGGAAGCATTGTATTTTCTAATGACAAAGAAAAATTGCCTGTGTCAGTTTCCATGATACACGGATATTCTAAGAATAAACTATACTCTATAATTAATGCATCCGGTGATAGCATGTCACCGACTATTGAAAATGGAGATAAATTAATAGTAGAGCATTGGAGCGGTGACCAAATTCAAGATAATAAAATTTATGTTTTCTGTTATAATAATGAATTTTTTGTAAAAAGATTATCAAAAAATATAGATGAAATAATTGTAAAATCAGATAATCCGGACTATAGGACAAAAACTATTAACTTAAAATCTTTTTCTGATTTAATTCTTATAGGAAAAATTGTTACGTCAATTAAGCAAATTGGTTAAGGAACGTGACATCCGAAATAAAACAATCTGTTACTTCCTTTCGCCATTTTAAAAGCAGGCATAAAAATCAATTAACTTAAATTAATTTGTAGCAGGTTATTTTGCTTTTTGATATTATTAGCTTATGAATAAATTTTATTTAAAATCAATGGGCTGCAAATCTAATCAATTTGAAGGACAGATTGTTACCGAAAAACTTATTGAATCAGGATTTGAGCAAGTTTTTAACATTAAAAACGCAGATTTTTACATTCTAAATTCTTGTTCTGTTACTCATAAGAGCGACAGTGAAGCTTATTACTTATTGCGTCATGCACATTCTCTAGGATTGAAAACTGTTTTAACCGGATGTATCGCACAAATTGAGAAAGAAAAGTTACTAAATGAGCCGTTTATTGATTTCGTATATGGAAATGAAGATAAATATGACATTCCAAAATTATTAAATAACGAAATGGCATATTCAGTAAAAGATTTGATGAAAGAAGACAAATTCTATCCGGTTATTCTTAATGACACAACAAAAACAAGAATTAGCTTAAAAATCCAAGACGGATGCGATAACAGATGTTCATACTGTGTCATCCCTTTTGGCAGAGGTAAATCAAGAAGTGCAGATTCATCATTTATCTTAAATGAAATAAACAGGTACGCAGATAACGGTTACAAAGAAGTTGTTTTAACAGGTATTCATATTGGACTTTGGGGCAAAGATTTTGGAGACAAATCTCTTTTGGATTTATTAAAAGAGATTGAAAAAACAACTAAAATTCCAAGATATAGGCTTGGTTCTCTTAATCCTCTTGAGATTTCCAAAGAATTTCTTAATTTTTTAGAAAAAAGCGAAAAATTTTGTCCACATTTTCACCTTTCGCTTCAATCCGCCTGCAATGACACACTGAAGCATATGAACAGGCATTATACCGTTGAATATTATTTAGAACAGATTGAAGATATATATACACGCTTTAATAATCCATTTATAGGCAGTGATATTATTGCAGGATTTGCTGGAGAAACAGAGAGAAATTTTGTTACGACCGTTGAAAATTTAAAAAAATCAAAATTATCTAAAATACATGTATTCCCTTATTCAATAAGAAAGGGAACTGAAGCGGAGTTATTTGACGGACATTTACCGGAAAAAGTTAAAGAAGAAAGAGCGAACATTATTAAACAAATCTCAAAAGACAAATTTCAAACATTTATAAAATCAAATATCGGCACCACACAAGAAGTACTCATTGAAAAACATCCGGATAAAAATACCGGAAAATTTAAAGGTGTTACACGAAATTATATAAACGTACTGCTTGATAGCGGAGAATTTAACACGTTAAAAAATGTATTATTGACCAAAAATATTATTAAATTTGATTAATTGAGACCTATAATCAGCAAGAATAATAATACAAAGGGAGCCGCAAATTTTAAACCAAAATCAAACAACTTTGCGATATATTTATTTTTTATAAACATTTCTCCTTTTATTTTAAGAAACCAACCGGCAACTATACAAATAAAGAAAGCATTCAACGGCATTAAAACATTTGAAGTAGAAAAATCCAAAAAATCAAAAATAGATTTGTTTAGTATTTTAAATTCTGATAAAGCCCCAAAAGATAAAGTCGCAGGTATTGCAATTGCGGCTATTACTAAAAATACCCAATAACATGCTTTTGCTCGTGTCATTTTTAATCTTTCACTAATAGATGCAACCGGTACTTCTAAAATACTTATTCCAGAAGTTACCGCAGCTGCAAGCAGCAAAATAAAAAATGCACAAGAAACTACATTACCATATGGTATCTGTGAAAATATATGCGGCAATGTTACAAATACCAGTCCTGCACCCGAGTTTGGTTCCAGACCGAAAGAAAATATGGCAGGAAATATCATTATACCTGACAGCAGTGCAAATATTGTATCTGAAAAGATTATTGTATATGTAGTTTTGGCAATACTTTTGTCCTCTGAAATATAGCTTCCATATGTTAATAATGCACCCATACCAATACTTAGGGTAAATAAGGCCTGACCTAATGCAGCCAAAAACATTTGTGAATCAAGTTTAGAAAAATCCGGTTTGAACATGTACTCAAGACCTAAATGCGCATTCGGAAGCTGAAGAGAAAATATAATTAATCCTATCATTATAACGGCAAATAAGGGCATAAGCACATTATTTGCAAATTCGATACCCTTTTTCACTCCTCTTGCTGTAAAATATATACACGAAAACAAGAATGTTAAAGTACAAATACATGCCGGAATCGAATTTTGAGTAAAGTCGGAAAAATATTCTGAATAATTTACTATATGCACATTTGTCAAGCTAATATATATATAATAGACTATCCACCCACCAACAATAAAATAAAATGAAGATATTAATATACCCGTTAAAGGATTTAGAAAACCTAAAATTTTAAACTTAGGATTAACCGATTCAAATGCTCCTATACATTCTTTTTTAGTAATTTTGCCCACAGTCAATTCCGCAAACAAAGGAATAAAACAAATAGTAACAATCAATAATAGATATACGAGCAAAAATACAGCACCACCATACTGTCCCATAATATACGGAAAACGCCATATGTTACCTAAACCTACAGCAGAACCTATAGCAGCTAAAATAAAAGTATATCTGGATGTCCAAACAGGTCTTTTCTCTTCCAATTTAAATCGTCCTTAATATCCTCATTGTAATATAAAAAAATTATAAATAGAATAGAGGACGGAGAAAAATAGAATAGTTTCTTTATACAAATCATAACTTATTTAAATAACAATCTATTGTATTCATTTATAAGCTGTTGTTTTAGAAGATAACTTTCTATGCAATCCCAGTATAAATTTTCATCGGGACTAAATCCGTCTATAGATTTTGTTATATCGATATTTAACGATTTTACAGCCTTTTTATAAGCCCCGATTTTTCCACCTTGTTTATATACTTCTACCAGCATAGGAGCAATTTTTTCATCAGAACGTGAAAGCACTGTTTGCCAAAAGTCCCACTTCGGACTTGAGAATTTTGAATAAATTCCTATTTTTGCTAATTCTTTTTCTAGATATTTTTGTTTTTTCTCCAAAGACTTAGTATCTTCGCGTTTTACCCATTGAAATGGAGTTTGAGGTTTCGGAACAAATGTCGAAAATGAAAACTCAATATTAAACCCACTGTTCTCTTTTTTTATTCTATGCGCAAGTTTTATAAACTCTTCAATGTCATCATAAGTTTCCGTTGGTATGCCAATCATTGAATAAATTTTTAGTCCTTTTAGTCCATTTTCTCTTGATATTCTGATTGCATTTAAAATTTGCTCTTCTTTTAAATTTTTATTAATTATCTTCCTTAATCGTTCACTTGCTGCTTCAATAGCGATTGTAGAATGTTTCTGCCCCCCTAAAACAAGGGTTTTAATCACACAAGGTGTTATAGCATCTGTTCTTAGAGAAGATATACCTAATTCTATATTTTTACCTGCTTCAATTTTATCCCTTAAATATTGCATAATATCATTAAAATTTGGATGCGCACTTATTTGTGCACCTAATAAAGCTATTTTATTAGTATACTTTAGTCCCAATTCTAACGCGTTAACTATTTTTTCATATTCATAATACCTGAATGGCAGATTTACATATGATGCAGTACAAAAAGCACACCTGTTCATACATCCTCGTGCAATTTCTATTATAAAAGTATCTTTGAAATAACTTTTACCACTAAGAATCGGAGTGTAAATAACATTATTCAACGAAACCGGACTTTTTTTTACTCGTTCTCCTTTTATATATATACCATCAAGTTTGGATATTTTTTTTATTGTTTCAGATTTAGATAATTTTAGTTTTAAAATATCTAAAATTTTATCAAAAATTTCTTCTCCATCGCCAATAACTATAAAATCAAAAAAATCTTCATAAGGTCTGGGATTTGTAGTTAAAACAGGCCCCCCTGCAAATATCAGCGGACTATTTTCATCCCTGTCTTTTGCATAAAAAGGTATATTTAGCTTATCCAATATTTTTAAAACTCCTATATAATCAAAATCAAAAGACATTGAAAAAGCCATTGAATCAATATTTTTTATACCAATGTTTATGTTGTCAGTTGAAATACTTATAGCATTGATTCCTTCTTTTGTATCAGCAATTTTATAAAGCCACAAATACCCTAATGAAGATAGTGCAAACTCTTCAATTGCCGGATATGCCATAACAAAATTGTATTTACCGGTTATTGGAGTGTAAAGTTTCATAAAAGTATTATATTACTAAAATTTTTCAAAAGTTAAAAAGTTTTTAAAACTAATTCACAGATTTGAATTTTTATAATATAATTATTCCGTTAATAGCAAAAAGGAGAGATATATGGTTCAACAATATGGTGCACCCCAAGGTCCTCAAAAAACAAGACAAGCAGTGATTCTTTTTCTTAAAGGTTCAGCAACACCTGTAGTTATGTATTTTGATAATCCACAGGCTGTTTATGCAGAGCTTAAACAATTAATGAAAAGTCCAACACCTGTTCTTGTAGAAAAAGAGCCAATGGGTCCAATAAAAAAACTTTGTTTTGTTTCTACACAAATCGCCGGACTTGTACTACAGGAAGAACCTTATGTCTAGCGCAAACGAAAAAATAGAAAACGGAAAGTGGAAAGTTAAAATTGAAGATATTGATAACGAAGGAATTTTAGAGTTTGATTTTGACGATAACATAAAAGAACTTGAAGATTGCCATGTGTCTGCCGAATTAGAATTCCGTGCTATGGGCGATTTTATAGAAGTAAAAGGAAATGTTGAAGGTAAAATTACTCTTGAATGCGACAGATGTCTTAATAAATTTAACTATGATTTAGACTTTAATATTGATGAAACATTTGCAAAAAATTCTTTGTTAGATGAATATGGTCAAGAGCTGGAGCTCAACAACGGTCAATTTATTACCGATTTAAACGGCGCAGAAGATATAGATGTTTATGACCTTTTGTATCAATCTGTAATATTAGCTTTACCAAATAAAAGGGTTTGTGGTATAAATTGTAATGAGGGATTTTTTGTATCAGAAAGTGATATAAAATCTCATGATAGTAGAATGGATGTATTTAAGAACATTGAAATTGATAAAAAGTGACAAAGTAATTATTAATAGAATCGTAAGAAATCATTGTAAACTTTGATAAGATTTAAAATTCACTTAATCACTTATTCACTAAGTGAAGCGAAGTCACTTAATCACAATACATCACTAATAGAATATAGATAGTACAAAAAGAAAGGTATAAGAAAATGGCAGTACCAAAGAAAAGAACAGGGCATAGCGCTCAAGGAAAAAGAAGATCAAACTGGAAAGCAACAAAACCGGCACTTACAAAATGTCCTAATTGCGGACAAGCAGTTTTAGCACATACTGTTTGTACAGCTTGCGGAACATACAAAGGAAAACCGGTTTCAATTAAAGACAGAGTTGAAGAAGTTAAAGAAGAAGTTAAAACTGAAAAAAAAGCTAAAAAATCAACAAAGAAAACTTCTAAAAAGGAAGAAAATGTAACTGAATTCAATGAAGCTTTAAAAACTGGTAACGAAACAAAAGAAGAAGTAAAAGCAGAAGAGGTTAAAGAAGAAACTTCTGAAGATAAAGCAGAGTAATTAGTCGTGAATCGTAAATAGTGAGCCGTGAATCGTAGTTAAAAACCGATTCACGATTCACAAGTCACGAATAACGAAAAAGGGGATAGAGTTTAATGACAAGAATAGCAATAGATGCAATGGGTGGAGATTATGCACCGTTCGAAATAGTAGCCGGTGCTGTTTGGGCTGCGTCAGAGTACGGTGTGGCACTTGAGCTGGTTGGAAAACAAGACCAAATAGAGGAGTGTCTTGAAAAGATACAAGCTAATGGATTTTTATCACCTTGCGGCAAAATTGGCAGAAGTAAAAGAGTCAGAGTAGACATTAAATCTCTTGATATAAAGATTACACATGCTTCTGAGATTATTGAAATGGGAGAAGCTCCTGGACAAGCTATTCGTAAAAAGAAAAATTCTTCTATCGTATTAACAGTTAACTCCGTTGCGACAGGAAGTTCTGATGCTCTTGTTGCAGCTGGTTCTACAGGAGCTGCAATGGCAGCCAGTTTGTTTGGACTTGGCAGAATACCCGGCATTGACAGGCCTGCAATAGCAGTAACGCTACCTACAATGAAAAAGCCTGTTGTTGTGATAGATGGAGGTGCAAATTCAAATTGTACTCCGCAAATGCTAAGACAGTTTGCTATTATGGGCAGAATTTTTGCTAAAAATGTTTTAGATATTGATAATCCGAAAACAGGTGTTGTAAATATAGGTGAAGAAGCTGGAAAAGGAAATGAACTTGCTCAAAATGTCTATACAATGCTGGAAGAAGAAAAAGAAAGATTTAATTTTATAGGGAACATTGAGGGAAGAGAATTATTCCTTAACCATTGTGATATCGTTGTTTGTGACGGTTTTGTCGGAAATGTCGTTTTAAAAGTTACCGAAGGTACAGCATCTATGCTATTTAAAATGATAAAAAGCGAGTTCAAATCTGATTTTGTGGGCATGATTGTTGGATTATTTGCAAAGCCTTTCTTAAAAAGAATATATGAGAGAATTAACTACGAAGAATTTGGCGGAATGCTTTTGCTTGGTGTGAAAGGTATAACCGTAATATCACACGGTAGAAGTAAAGCATATGCAATCAAAAATGCAGTAAGAGTAGCAAAAGAAGCTGTTGAAAAGCAAGTTAATCAGAAAATTGCTGAAAGTTTAAATGCATAAAATGTTTATATACCTTAGGCATTTTACCCCTAAAACATGGAAAAAACCAAAAATAATAATTTAAGTAGACAAGCCTAAGATTGCAGAGAAATACCATTTTTCACGTATACTAATATATTCAACTTATAATTAGCCTATGCTCAATCTGAAATTATTAAGTTAAATCAAGGACTCATAAGGTTGCAGATTGTAAATTTTTGTAACAAAAAGGCAATTTCTTATATATCAAATACTTTATATATATAAGGAAATCTTTTATTAGGGTATTTTAACAATTAAAAACTATGAGTTAATATGGAGAAATGGAAAAGGGATTAAAGTATTTTATACTACTCCTCTCTCCTCAAAAGGTCCGTAGTCTGTACCCATGCCGGCTGCGGGCTTTTTATTTTTATTACTTTAAACCTTTTTCCGGGTGCGCTGAATTTGATTGAATGATTTCGTAAAACTCATTCTTATCGATATTTACTCCCATGTTTTTGGTATCTATAGTAAATTTTCGTTTGTTCTTCTTGTTTTTGGGGCGCATATCCATGTTATCTTATAATCTCATTATTTTCGCCAACTTGAACAATTGTTGGTTTATGTGTTTTAATTTCTTCTTCGGTCAACTGTGCATACGTAACTATGATTATTTTATCACCTTTTTGTGCTTTTCTAGCGGCAGCACCGTTTAAGCAAAATACTTTTGAACCTCTCTTGCCTTTTAATGCGTACGTTTGGAATCTTTCGCCATTATTTATATTTAAGATTTCAACTTTTTCCCACTCTAGAATATTAGCAAGCTCTAAAAATTCTTCGTCAATGGTAATAGAACCTACATAATTTAAATTTGCGTCTGTGACAGTAGCTCTGTGTATTTTTGAATTCAAAAATTCTCTAAGCATAATTACCTCTCTAATTATAATACTACAAAAAAACAGATGGTAAAGTTTTTAAAATACAAAAACAATCCTTTACTTATGAGTAAAGGATTGTTTTAATAGAACTTTAGATTATTTCTTATTCAATTACTTCTTTATCTTCTTTATCTTTTTTATCTTCTCCAACTTTACCAAGAATTTGAGGTAATTCTATACCAGCTTGACCTGCTAAATCGTGCATTGCAGGAAGAGCTTTTATTAAATCACGCATAAAGTTTGCTGTTGTGCTGCCTTCTTTAGAGCCTGCACCGCCATCCCAAACAGTGATTTTATCAAATTTAATATTTTTAATTGCTTCAACTTGCTTGCCAACAATATCTTCGATTTTTTCAATCATTAAGAAACTTGTAGCAAGTTCCGGCTTATTATTTGATATTTTTACTAACTCTTCATAACCTTTAGCCTTTGCTTCTAATACTGCTTTTACACCTTCTGCTTCCGCAAAGTATTTTGCTTTTATTGCATCAGCTTCACCATTTGCGATTCTTCTTAATTTTTCTGCTTCAGCATCTGCCTCAACTTGAACTTTTAACTTTTCAACTTCTTGACGAGCAAGTTCTTCTTTCTTAAGTTTTGCCTCTTCTTGTTCTTTTTGAGCCATTAATACATCTCTTTGTGCATTAGCTTTAGAAACTTCACCAAGTTTATATGCTTCTGCTTGTTTAACAGCTAATGTAGCATTATAGTCTGCAATGTTTGCTTTTGCTATGTTTTCACCTTCGACAGCTTCAGCTTCCAAACTTGCGGTTTTAATACGTTGTTCTTTTTTAGCATTAGTTTTACCAATTTCTGCTTGCGCAACTTGTTCTGCGACTTGAACTTCTCTTACCTTGTTAGCTTCTGCTTCACCGATTTCAGCAGTTGAATTAATATTTGCGGTTTGAACACGTTGTTCTTTTTCTGCATTTGTTTTACCGATTAATGTTTGAGCGCTTTGTTCTGCAACTTGTACTTCTTTTTCTCTGTTAGCTTCTGCTTCACCTACTGCACCAAATTTTTCCTGTTGAGCAACTTCTACTTTTGCTTTATTTATTGCCTCTGCTGCGGCTTTTTTACCGATAGCATCAATATATCCTGATTCATCAGTAATATCTTTTATGTTTACGTTGATAATTTCCAAACCTATTTTATTAAGCTCGGGGTTAACGTTTGAGTTAATTTGTTCCAAGAATTTTTCGCGGTCCTGGTTAATTTCTTCAATTGTTAATGTAGCAATTGCGAGACGTAATTGACCTAAAATTATATCACTAGCTTGAGCAATAATGTCGTTCTTAGATAGACCCAAAAGTCTTTCAGCCGCATTTATCATTATAGCTTCTTTTGTAGAAATACCAAATGTAAATGTTGCAGGAACCGCAACACGGATATTCCCTTTTGACAATGCTCCGCGCAAATCTATATCTGTTGCCATAGGTTCAAGAGATAAAACACCATAATCTTGAATTAAAGGGATTATAAACACACCGCCGCCATGTACGCATTTTGCGGTTTTGCCTTCATTTGCTGTTTTACCGTAAACTACAATAATTCTATTTGAAGGACATCTTTTGTATTGGTTTGCAATAAAAAATATTGCAGAGATAAAAATAAGTCCCAAAAGTAATGGTATTGATAATAATAGTTCCATAATCTCTCCTTCTTAATCTTGTACTATATATAAAATTCCATTTTCATATTTTGTAACTTTAATATTCGTAAATGAATTAATCTCATTATCTGAATCATTAATTGCTTCTTCTATAGAAAGTTGGTCATTAAAATTTATTTCTATTTGACCCTTAGAATGAGGCGCAAAACTTGTGTAACTTCTACCTTTAATTCCAACACATTTTGAATAGTCTTTTTTTACAATGTAGTTAAGTTTTTTTATGCTGCACATTAACCAAGCTGAAAAATACATCATTAAAAATCCTACTATTAAAGAAATAAGAATTGTATATCTAATTCTTAATTCTAATCCTTGCAAGCAAGCAAGACCAGACCAGCCGAATCCCATAAGAAATGCTAAGACTGATTGAATTGACAGAAAATCAAAAGATGTATCTGTTTCAAAAGAATCACTAAAATCAGTACTGACTTCTGCATCCCCACCAAAAATGGCGAATATAAACATTTTAACTACAAATATAGCCGTCGCACCAACTGCAATGTAAAAATATGCATTAATAATATTTTCCATTTTCTAAACCTCCACATTAAATATACATTTTTTGGTTAATAAATTTATCATCTATATGCATTAATTGCTGCAATGTCAAAAAATGAATTTTCTATTTGTATTAAAATAACTATAAGAGTGTGCGGAAAAAGTCGAAAAAGGGGTAAATATAACTCCACAAAGCTAAGCCAAGTGTCTCCGCTTAATGTAAAACAATTTTTC
>CAJOOM010000072.1 GCA_905236775.1 Candidatus Gastranaerophilales bacterium | reverse complement strand
TCGCCTCCGTTAACACTATTGATGTACCAAAAGCAGAAGAAAGTAAAGTTAAATTTGTATTCTAACATTTATTATGTCCAATTCTGACATTGGTACTTGTTATAATTGTTATGTTTAATTAAAATATGTTAATAAATGTAAAATTTTAACAATTTTATAGTAGAATAGTAACAGGAGTTACCATGAATTCGGATTTATTAAAAAGATTATTTAGAGCCATAAATCAAGATAATGCGGAAGCTATCAACAAACTTGCTCAGATTATAATAAAAGAGGAAAAAGAAAAAGGCCATCATAAACTCGCAGAACAATTGCAAAATTTGCTAAAAACTAAAACACGTAGAGCAAATACAATAAAAGAAGCTACTAATAATAATATTTTGTCTGTTGTTGAAAATAGGAATTCAAGATTAATTGAATTGCCGACAGCCAAAAGGGATAATACACCATTATTTTCATTTATTGAGCATTCTAAATTAAGGCATCACATGATTTTACATGACTTCATAGAAGCTAAATTTGCTAAGATTGAATCTGAATATACTGCCCAAGAAAGATTAAACAAATATAATTTAAAACCAATAAAGAAAATTCTTTTATATGGAGAATCTGGATGTGGCAAAACAATGAGTGCTGAACGATTGGCTTGGAATATTGGGTTGCCTTTGCTTAAAGTAAGATTTGATTCGCTATTATCTTCATATTTTGGAGAATCCGCTTCGAACTTGAGAACCATTTTTGATACATCTATTACCGTTCCTTGTGTAGTATTAATTGATGAGTGCGATTTTATTGCAACTTCAAGAAATTCAGGAAGAGATATTGGAGAAGCTTCTAGAATTGTTAATATGTTTTTGCAACTTTTAGATGAGTATGAACCTATTGGTTTAATTATTGCAACAACTAACTTAAAAGATAAGCTTGACAAAGCTTTATTTAGAAGATTCGATGAGTCCTTTGAAATGATAAAACCTTCTTTAAAAGAAATAGAAAAGGTATTAAAGATGACATTATCTTCAATTGAAACTGCAAAAAATTTCGATTGGATTGGTTTATCGGATAAAATGCAAGGTATGTCATATGCAGAAATAGTAAAAATTGCACAAAACAGTGCAAAGAGTATTATATTAAATGGTATTCATGTTTTAGATGATAAAACAGTTTATTCCTATATAAACGATATGAAACACAATTCATAGGAGTAATATATGCCATTGGAATATGAACATTTAGAATTTTATAAAACTATCAAAAGGAAAGCAAAGTTTGGTGCGAATTTTAGTAGCCCCAGTAACATTACTATCAAAAATAAACAAAATAGAGAAGAACATTATAATAATTTAAACTCTAAAATTAGTCATCTCGAAAGGTATTATAATGCATATTTTGCAGATAAAAAAACAAGAAATTTAAACAGTAAAAAACCAGTAGCAATTCCAATACTTTTGCAAATAGATCCAGCTTCTAATATATTTGATGATTTGTATAAATATGGATTAGAATTTATATGCGAAGATGAAGATGGTTTTGTACTAGTAGCAACAGACTTAGATGGTTTAGATATTTTTAAAGAAAAATTAAATAAATTCAAAAGTTATAATGAAAAAGAAAATAGAGGTTCTGGCAAAATTGCAGAAATTCATGCCATTGATAATGATATGCTTCCAAACAAAAGGTTGTCTCCATTACTACAATCAATGTATCCGTTTGAAGAGCACAGGAAATATACTGTAGATATAAGTATTGACTGTAAAGGTTTTAAACCCGTACATATAACTAGCCAAAGAAAATTTGAAACACAAACGCAGTATATGAAACGGGTAGAAGAAGCGCGAAATAACAAATATGCTCAATGGGATGAATTTTTAGACAAGCGAGCAGATTCCTTTACTGAATTTTTATCTGACTATGATTCAAGTGAATATGAAATTCTTGATCAAACTACTTCCGATTATACTATTACAAATTGTATACCAGAAAGCATAGATTTCAGAGTCAGGTTGAATGGTAAAATTTTAACAGATATAACCCAAAACTACCCTTTTGTTTTTGAAATATCTGAACCCGATGATATTGAATGTACTACGGGAATTTCTGATAATACCAATGATGATAATGCTTTAAATATATTCAAACCAAAAGAAACGGATCCAGTTGTTTGTATAATTGATAGTGGAATACAAGAAGGTCACAAATACCTAAAAGATGCAATACTAAGCGATTATTCTGTAAATTATACAAATGATACAAGTTTATATGACGAGGTCAATGAAGGCGGACATGGAACAAGAGTTGCTGGTCGAGTTCTATATCCGGAAAGTATTCCAACATCTGGAGAATATAATCTGCCTTGTTGGCTTATTAGTTCAAAAGTTTTAGATAAAGATTGTAAAATCCCTGAAAATAAAATACCTGCTTCTATATATGAAAACATTATTGAAACAAATAAAAATATTTCTAAGATTTATAATAGTTCAATAAATTCTTTAATTTGTTTTAAAAGAAAGCATATGTCTTCTTGGGCCGCACAAATTGATAATAATATGTATAAAAATGATGTTCTAATTATACAATCTACTGGGAATATTAATATTTCATATGGAGAAAATTTTCCAAGTGTTGGAATTCAAAAGCATTTCAGAAACGGGAATATATACCCTGAATATTTATATAATTCGATAAGTTCAAAAATTGCAAATCCAGCTCAGAGTTTATTTGCATTAACGGTAGGTTCGGTGTCAGAGAATATTTTTGATAATAAGGAGCTGGGAATAAAATCTATTGAAGACAAAGTAAATGCAATTTCTTCTTTTTCTAGAAGTGGTTTTGGTATATGGGATTCTATAAAACCAGAAGTTGTTGAATCTGGCGGTGGTCTTATAATTGATAATAGTAGCAATATTAGAAAGTCAATAGCAACTTCAATAAATCTGATTAGAAGATCGCCTGAAGGTCCAGCTTTTGCAAAAGATGATGTTGGAACTTCTTATAGCACACCAGTTGTCGCAAATTTAGCAGCATTGTTAGAAAAAGAATTTCCAAATAGTACTTCTTTATTGTATAAAACATTAATTGTACATTCTGCAGAATGGCCAACATGGGCAAATTGCGAAGAAATGAATAATGAACAAATCTTAAATATGCTGAAAAGTTATGGGTATGGTATTCCAAATAAAAATAAAGCCCTGCAAAATGATCCTCATAGAATAACGTTTATAACCAATGGATCTATGACTATTAATTCTCAAGATGCAAGGATTCACTATATACCAATTCCAGAAAGTATAAGAAACCCCGAATACGATAAAGAAATTAAAATAACTGTAACTCTATGCTATACTGCTAAACCTAGACGAACAAGATTATATAAGCGTGGATATTTGTCAACTTGGTTAGATTGGATTTCTATTAAAAAAGAAGAAAAAACAGATGCATTTGAAGCAAGAGTTTTTGATAAAGAAAAAAATGATACAAAAAATTTTAAATGGTTTATCGATAATAATCCTGAATGGGGACAAGTAAAAGGAATTCAACGCAGCAACAGTGCGACTCAAAAAGATTGGACATATATAAAATCTTATGAATTAGGTGAGTTTTTTGCAATTGCCGTACGAAGTCATAAGGGATGGGACAATGATCCGTTTTCTGTTGCGAACTATTCTTTAGCTGTAACAATTGAAGCTGTAAACAATGATTTGCCTATTTACAACGACATATTTAATGCTGTTAGAGCTGAAATAGAAACCATAAATCAAATTGAAAATGAAATCAATATCTAAAAAATTATGCTCGTTCAATGTACCAATTAGAATTCCCAAAATGGTTGAAATTCCAATGAAGTTCAAAATAAAAATTAAACTCCAAAGAATAGTCATCTTTGAAGTTCCAAGAATATTTACTTAGTTGGGTTTTGCGGTAACTTTCAAACGCGTCCTGAATTTCTTTTGCAAACTTTTTCCTGAATTCAGAATACGGAATGTCCAATTTTTCTTTAGTCAATTTATTTTTCAAAATCATC
>CAJOOM010000071.1 GCA_905236775.1 Candidatus Gastranaerophilales bacterium | reverse complement strand
ATGCCGCAATAGCTCAGTTGGTAGAGCAAGGGACTGAAAATCCCTGTGTCCTTGGTTCAATTCCGAGTTGCGGCACCATTTTAAAAAAGACACCACTAGTTGGTGTTTTTTTATTGCTTTTTGTTTTTAAAATGAGCCTTACTCGGATGTTGTGTCAAGCACAACCCTCTCGGAAAAACCTCAACGGTTCGGTTTTTCCTGCGGCAGAGTGAGTTGCGGCATATTTTTTTGCACCATTACAAGTTCAAAGAACTCGGAATTTCACGCCTGTTTCTCCCGAAACAGGGGTTCAATACCTTTCCTCCATTTGCTTACGTATATTTTTGCATAGTTGTTGTATTTATACACGAAAAACAGTACATTTAGTACTGTTTTTCTGATCGCAAACGGAGTCCTTGGCACCATTTTAAAAAAGACACCACTAGTTGGTGTTTTTTTATTGCTTTTTGTTTTTAAAATGAGCCTTACTCGGATGTTGTTACCTTTTAACAGGACTTTTGGTCGGAAAGTTTTTCATGTCATTACAAGGGTAAAAGTCCGAAACAATCCAGCTTTTGCCAATTTAAAAAGGTTGGAAATTGCTTGAGTTGAAATGTCCGAAATGTCCGGTTTCAGTAGCAAAAATGTCCGCATATTTGCACATTTTGTCATAATATTTGCACTTAAAAGTTATTGTTGGGTTGAAAACCCAACCTACAAGCTAAATGTAAAGGGTTGATTATTATGATGTGCTTTAGTTTATATATTAACATTCTTTAATAATGTACATCAGGGACATCAACAAACTTATTTCTTAATTTATCAGCTAGTGACTTATCATATTCGGAAGTGCCATCTTCTTTGTAGATTATTTTTCTGCCTAAAGTACCTGATTTTACTTGTTTAGACAGTATCTTTCCAGATGTATTATCTACTTCATAGTATTGGACTTCGTTACCTTTCCCATATCTATCTTTTGAAATGGTAGTTGTACCGTTGTTATGTTTTTTTAATGTTATTTTAATTTCTTCTAATCCATCTTCAGTATCTTCATACACTATAAATGATACTTGGTTATATCCCTTTGTTAATGAACCATCTTTGATATTATCATATTTTCCATTAATCCAATTCCATTCATCATTTGAACTGTCGGGACGTTTGTCTTCGGGATTACGTAATCTTTTAGGAACTTTGTCTTGTTCAGTAGTTGTACTAGCATTATATTGGAACATTAGTTCACTAGCTTTTGTTCTTGTTGATGAAGTTGAACCTGAACCAAACAATTTACCTGTTGATTGAACACTTGTAATATACATATTGAAGTCTCCTTTTCTCTTCGTGTTTACTATATACATATATAAAGTATATTCATCATGAAAAATTGCCTATTTTGTTAAGTTATGTAAAGACAACTTTATCATGCCAACGTTCTATTCAGCACTAGCAGGACTGCAATAAGGGTAATAGGTCTATTCTTAAATACACAAGCTAATTCCAGTCATTTAAGTGGTTGAATAAGCAGGCATGGTAATACCTTCAACAACATTCGCCTATACAATTTAATCTATACAGGGAAGCGTAGGGGAGTAATTTTTTACACCAGATTACTTCTCGGTTTCTCTGTTCAAAATACTCAAACCGACTGTTATTTTACAGTTGTGTCAAGCACAACCCTCTCGGAAAAACCTCAACGGTTCGGTTTTTCCTGCGGCAGAGTGAGTTGCGGCATATTTTTTTAAAGACACCGCGCAAAGATATTTTGCATTTTTTGCAAAATAAACTTTTTATTCACTATTTGTGTATAAATTCAATGAAACTATTTAACCAGATTCAATTTTATTGTATAATTTTCATATGGTTAGATTATTTGAAGATAATGCCGCTAAAAAAGTAGCAAAGATTATTTATGCAATATTTCACATGCAAGAGATGTTCACTCATATTCAGCGAGTTGATTTTCCTGACATAAAACCTTGCATATATGCAATGTGGCATAAAAACCAAATGAGTGTATATGGACATCCAAATATTGGAAAACTTAATGTTCTCGTAAGTCGTTCTAAAGACGGTGAAATGATTGCAGATGTTATAGAGCACATGGGTTTTAAAACTATAAGAGGTTCCAAAGGTAAAAAGGGAGCTGTTGAAGCTTCTATGCAAATGCTTTCAGCACTCAAACAAGGAGAAGATTGCGCAATGATGGTAGATGGTCCAAAAGGACCTCCGCAAATTGCCAAAGACGGAGTTATCAAACTTGCTAAAATGGCAAGAGTCCCAATTGTTCCGGTATCTTGGTACTCAACTAATTTTAACTGGCTTAAATTCCCATCTTGGGATGGTTTAAGAATGCCATTATTTAGAACTAATCTTGTAAATCTATATGGAAAACCTATTTATGTTTCAGAAAATGACGACATTGAAGAAAAAAGAAAAGAACTGCAAGAAAGTTTAGATATGCTTGAAGAATTAATACCAAAAGCATACGATGAGGTGTATTTATGGGGGCAATTCAAAAAGAAAAGGTCAGACTCCTCGCGATTCAAATGGAATCCATAATCGGAGAATTAGAGTTAAATATTGATACAGTAAAAAATCTTTTAATAGCGAATCTTGAAAAATATAACGGCGCAGATTTTCTGTTTTTACCGGAAGTTTGGACTGTAGGTTGGTACACTCCGGCATTTATTGATTCCGCAGAAACAATAGAACAATCAAAAGCATTAAAAATGCTTTCGGATATTGCTAAAAAATATAGTGTAAATATTATTGGCGGCAGCTTTATTCGCAAAGATTTTGACAAGTATTATAATTCTTGTCCAGTAATCAATAGAATGGGAGAATTAGTCTGTTTATACGATAAAAATCACCTATTTTCATATTATGGCGATAATGAAGGAAGTTATATAACAAAAGGAACTAATCCTGTTATGGTTGATTTAGACGGAATAAAAATAGGGTTAACCATTTGTTTTGATATTCGTTTTCCAGAGATTTACCGTGCATACAGAAAAGCCGGCGCTGATATTTTAGTAAATATGGCAGCTTGGGGAAAAGCAAAGAAAATTCCTTGGGACTATATGACGACTTCACGTGCGATAGAAAATCAAACATATATGGTTGCTCTTACTCAGACCGGACTTTTGCCGGACGGAAAAGAAAATTTAGGACACTCCATGATTATAGATTATGAGGGTAAAATTATGGACGAGATAAACGAGATTGAGGGTGCAATATATGCAGAAGCAGATTTAACAAAGATGTATGAATTCCGCTCAAAATGTACAATCCTAAATGATATTAAAAATTCTTATGAGGTAGTAATAAAATGAAAAAATTTTTATCTTTAATTATATTCTTTTTTCTGCTAAATGTAACAGTTAGTGCAAAAACACTTACGCACAGCATAAATTCTGTTATAAAAAATTCACAAATTTTACAAAATTCGATATCAATTTCTATTAAGGATTTAGATACAGGAGAAAAAATATATACACTTAATGACAAAATACTAAATCATCCGGCATCAATTCAAAAGATGTTAACTATAGTTCCAATCGTTGAAACATTAGGATATGACTATAATTTTTCTACAGAACTTTATAAAAGAGGTAATGATACATATTTAATAAAACTTGGTGCAGACCCTTATTTGACATCATCCGATTTAAATACTCTAGTAAAGAAAATTAATCCTGAATCTATTAACAAAGTCT
Organism: Candidatus Gastranaerophilales bacterium; assembly: GCA_905236775.1. Lineage (GTDB taxonomy): Bacteria > Cyanobacteriota > Vampirovibrionia > Gastranaerophilales > Gastranaerophilaceae > CAG-196. The sequence continues at coordinate 5,972 of CAJOOM010000071.1, read as the reverse complement.
TAATTGACGATACAATCATCGAAAAAAAAGATTGGGGTGAAGGTTGGCAATGGGACGATGATTTGAATACGTATATGCCAAGATTTAATCCATACAATCTTGATGGCAATAAGGTTAAAATAACAATTATGAAAACAGAGCCTGGAAAACAAGCTCTTATTATAAATCCTAGTAAATATCCATACGCATTCTTTAATGAAGTTATTACCGGAAACAAAGATAACGTAAAAATTTCCAGAGATAATGTTACGGCATCAAATGCATTAAAATTGGAGGGAACGGTTTCAACATCTATTACAAGATTTATTCCAAATAACAATTTAAAAAGATATTTTACTTTTAAATTAACCAGTACTCTTGAAGATAACAAAATTTATTTAAAATCAAATTACATGAGTTCGCGCCATAATAATACAGATAAGAAAATTGCTGAAATAACTCATCCAATAGAATATGCAATAGATGATGTCTTAAAAAACAGTAATAACTTAACTATAGAAACGATGAATAAACTTGCCGCAAATAAATACTATAAAAAACAAGGAACAGATTTAGACGGATTGAAACTTATAAATGAATATTATACTAAAATAAATTTAAACAATTCCAGAATTCGACTTGTTGACGCAAGCGGTGTTTCTAAAAATAATCTTGTTGATTCAGATTTTGTATCAGAATTTCTTGTAAAAAACAAGAACAGCGAAGTCTTGAAACGTCTTGCTTCTCCAGGAGAGGGAACTCTGACTCACAGAATGTTACCTATCAAAGACAATGTAAAAGCAAAAACAGGAACCCTTTCCGACTTAAGTTCAATTGCAGGGTATATTACTTCTAAAAACGGACATAAATACGCATTTTGCATAATGATAAACGATCCTGCATCAAGTGAATCTGCTAAAAAAGCCTTGGAAGACTATATTTTAAGAGAAATTTATTTTAATTAATAAAAATTCTTAAATATACATTCTTTTAATAGTCCTGTTAGACTCTTTCTGCATTTTTATTTAAAAAATGAAAATTGACAGAAAATGTAAAGATTTGTAACAATTTTTAGAAATAGAGCTTAATTTATTAAAGTTTTTGGCGGAATATGCCGTTAACCATGTTAAAGGGAAACCAAAAATAAAGGATTAACTAAAAATGGGCATATCCGCATCACAAGCACATTACGTTTTTATAACAGCTCGAATAAATGATGTTGAGTATAAGGCTCAACAAATAATGAACGAAAAAATTAACTTGTCTACACGTCAAGATGCTGTTTATGACGAATATTGTGCTGCATTGGATTCTAAAAAATTACAAATTGCATATAATGGTTCCGGAGGCTGTTTAAACTATGTTGATGCTACTTTTGCTTCAGTTTGCGGGTACAACAACGAAAGAAATGGCACATTTGCACTAATTGATGAAACTTCTGGACTAATGATTGTTGAGGACGATGTCTATCAAGTTTATCAGAGTTATGAAAATAGTGATAAATACTCTTTTGCATGGCGAATGCTCGGCTTTGAAGAAGGGGATTTTGCTTGGGATGATAACGGTAAAGACGGAACCGGCAACCAAGTTGGAGTAAACTCTAATGCTGGTGGAGCAACAACAATTGGAAGTGGTGAAGAACAATTTAACGTTTTAGCTATGACAGATGTAGAACAGTATGTTTTTGATAAACATGCTGCAGATTTAGACCCAGAAGTAAAAGCTAAATATGAAATATATCAGGAATCATTAAAAACTGAAGATAAATGTAAAATAGCGGAAGCACTTGATAAATTCAGAAGCGTATTTGTTGCTAAATATAAAGAAGAAATTTATAATGCAATGCGCTTAGACAAAGATGATGGAATATTACAATCTGATTCTATTGCTCAAGGCGGAATAATTCCCGGATTTGAGAATCAAGAATTTGATAGCGACGTAGCTGGAGAATTCAATTACTACGTACACTTATTTGAGGGTATACAAAATGCTGGCGGTTGCCTCCCTATTAGTAAATATTCTAATGATGGTGATACAGGTAATGACTGGTTTAATAATATAATTAGTACCGGTTTAGTTTCACTTAATGAATATGACAAAAAGAAGGGATGGACTGTAGTAAGTCCTGCTACTTCAACAAGTATGCGAGAGGTTTCTGACGATGTTGCAATCAAAAAAGCTGAGGCAAAATATAAACATGACCTTAAAGAACTTGAAGACAAAGAAAAAAAACTGGATAGAGATTTAACTAACCTAGAAACTGAAAGACAAGCTTTGACCACAGAGAGAGATTCTATTAAATCTGTAATAAAAGATGCCGTTGTAAGAACATTTAAAATATTTAGCTAACAAAATTGTTTAAATATATACTTTAAACTACGTAATAATTTTCCCTTTTTAATCCCCTTTTCCCATTTTCCGCTTGAGTTAAAACTCAAGCTTTTTTTATACAATAAAAAGTTCTTGTATTGAACACAAAAATATGCTACTATACCTACAATACAAGAGAAGTATGAAATGTAAATTTTTGTTACAATTTAAAAATAAATAGGCAATTTCTATTTTGAGCGAACTTTATATAAATACAAAGTGTAGATAAAAAAGTGAGGTCGTTATGGCAAACTTAAAGAAATTTATAAATTCTATAAAAGAAGTTCTAGATCCAAGAGCAAATTTAAATGCTTTTGCACGCAATCAAGAAGAAGAACGTGGAGAATTTATTAAATCGTTATCTAGTAATGAACTAAGAATAAAAGCTGACGAACATAGGCTGGAAGCAATGGTCAGACAACAATTAAAAGAAGAATTCCCAAATATCGAAAAGAGTTCTTCATACGACTTATTGGTTGACGCAGTCATCCATAATTACAAGTCAAAACAGCTTCACGCCACAGATGATGCAGAGATTAAGTAAAAATACGTAAATACTTAAATAAGACAATCATCAACATTACTAATGATAAAAAAGAACGATTAATCGTTCTTTTTTTGTTTGAAAATTAGAGATATATAGGAGAATAAGGCATTAAGAGAATAGAAAGTGGAAAGTTAGTTTAAAAGATTTACTTCCAGCCCAATATATTTACCCCTGGAAAGTGGTTTTAAAGCAGTCGGGCGCAAGGCACACACAAAGTTGTCTTTCTGAACTCTGCCGACGAGAAGGTGACTAAATGTCACGTTCGAGGAGAGGTACGAGAGGACTCGGTGACAAAGAATCCAGCTTTTTTATTACTTTTAGTAAGCAAATCTTGTTTTTGTTAAAAAAAAAAGATAACACTTTTTTCTAAATTGTTACAAAAATTTATAATCCGCCCATATTTACCCCCCAAAAGAACAATAGCAAGAAAAATTTTTTACTTTTAGATTTTTTTTCAAACTCGTTTTTTTATAAAGTTTATGTTAAATATTTAGTATGTTAGAAAGAGTTAAAAACTATATTTTATTTAACAAAGCAGATAAATTCATAAATAAAGGAAATTATGATTTAGCCTTGAACATATTAAATACTCTTGCAAAAGAGGATTTTAATCCATCTGATACTTATTTGAAACGAGGTATGCTATGTCATAAGCTTTTAATGCTTGAAGATGCGTATTCTGATTTTACATATGTTATTACTCACTGTGTTGATAAGGAAAAAGCTTACTACGAAAGAATGAAACTTAATTATGAGCTTTCCAATTTTGCAGGTATGATTTCTGATGCAAATATGCTTCTACACACAAATCCTAATGACAATGAGTGCAAAAGATATAAATTTCTCGGGCTTGTATTTAATTCTCAAAATGAAAGTGCTGTAAATTGTTTAATGCAAATGTCCGATAATGATAAATATAGAGCCATACAATACATACTAAAAGAAACCGCAAATTGTGTTTCGTATGACGAACTTGCAAAAGGATTAAAATTACTTGATATTATAGAACTAATTGATCCTAATAATCCTATGAAAATATTTCAGCAAGCAAACATATACGGTCTTGCAGGTGAAAAAGATAAGGAAAAAGAATTATTAAATCTCTTAGAATCAGCTTTTCCTAAATATTTTATATCTCACTTTCGTTTCACAGACATGTTTGAAGAACGAAATTTATTGGAAGTTTCATTTTTAATTGAATTAAAAATCTTTGATAAATACAACAATTTCGCCTATCCGATAAATATCTTAGAGGGGTACAAAAATCAAATGGAGGGGCATATAATAGCCTCTAAAGAAGCTTTTGAAAAAGCTATAGAAATTAATTCAGAAAAACCGGAAGCATACGTTCTTTTAGGACAAACATTGCAATTAATGTCAGGATATGACAACCCCGCTTATAAATTAGATGCCGAAAAAAATTATCTAAAAGCAATTGAACTTTATGAAAAAGAAAAATTGAACGTTAAAGCAGAATATCTAAAAAGACAAATAAAACACCTTAACTCAAGTATTTCAATTTAAAATATCTCACCCATTATATCCTTTTGGGGAATACAATGGGTGAGAAGAATAATTCTTGTTTATTATATTACATTTCAACAAAATCGAAGCAAATCTTCAACGGTAAATTTTTTACCGGCTTCTCCATTACTAAATCGCAGCATTTGTTCCCGCAAAGATTGCCCTTGTATTTTTGTCGGATTTGTAAAATATGACTTTATACGTTCTTTATTGTAGTTCTTTTCTTCTGCATTTTCATTTGAAATTACTCTAAATTTTTTCTCCAATGTCATATAGTTCCTCTCTTATTTTTAAATATCTCTTATGTATATATAAAGTATTTTTGTTTTCAAAAATTGCCTATTTTTATATGAAATGTAAAGTTTTGTAAAATTGAATTTATTTGATTTTTAATATTATAACATTTTGTTACATTTTGAATTTGCGGGAAGATTAAAAAAATGTCATTTTCGACTTTTTCTGCACACACTCAAAATGTAAAATTTTGTTAACACAAACTGTTTTTTGCGCAAATTTTTATTAAAAAAATACTTTATATATGTATACAGGAATTTGGATTTAGATTACAATGTTCAACCTTACAAACCTACTTACTACAACCCCCTTAAATAACATTGCCAAAAGTAATTATGTAAAATTTAAAGGCAATGAACTAAAAGCATTTCAATTTGAAAATTCAAGCAGCATAAAAGATAGTTATACAACGAATCCCCTTTTAGCAAAAATGACCGATGTTGCAAGGCTTGAAAATGCTATGCAATCAAGTGAGGTTCAATCAATATTAACAGAAAACGGCATTCCAAATAAATTAAATACAAAAGCCATTAAAACAATATCCGAACACTCGCAAGCGGCAAGGGTCTTAGCAGCAAAAATAGCATCAAATATGGGTTAAATAATTATGAAACACGAGATAGATATAAAAAGTATACAAGAAGCAGCATTACTACATGATATAGGTAAAGTGCTTATACCTGACAAAATATTAAACAAAAAAGGCGCTCTAACTGACTCTGAACGTAAAATTATGAATCTACACACAGAGTTAGGCTACGCACTTTTAAAACAAATGGGAATAAGTGAGAAAGTTTTAAACCTTGTTAAATATCATCATCAGAAACCTAATGGCAGCGGTTATCCAAAAGCAGATAATAATTTTGAATTTGATATTAATGCACAAATATTACAAGTCGCAGACATTTATTCCGCTTTAACTGAAGACAGGGCTTATCACAGGGCATGCACAAAAGAAGAAGCTCTTTCTATAATTTATAAAGAAGTGGAAAACGGTTTTATATCAAAAGAAGTTTATGAAGCTTTAAAAAAAAGCATATAAAAAGAGATTACACTATGTAATCCCTTTTTTTGTTTTAAAAAATTTAGCTATTTATTAAGCACGTTTGCTTCCTGTAACAGATATTTGATGACGACCTTTTGCGCGACGTCTATTTAATACTTCCTGACCGCCAGGTGTTGCCATTCTTGCTCTAAAACCGCTTACGTGTTGTCTTTTAAGCTTTGTTCCTTCTAGTGTACGTTTCATAATTCTATT
>CAJOOM010000070.1 GCA_905236775.1 Candidatus Gastranaerophilales bacterium | reverse complement strand
TCCATAATAAGCAAGAGGACAAGGTTTAACGTGTCTGCAACTATCAGTCATAATGTTTTTTGATGCAATAACACTCGACCATTTAGACAATAATATATTGTAAATAGCCAATTTATCTAACTCATTATCACACTGAATTTTTATATTTTGGGCAATTTTATCTACTAGTTCAGGTACAATTCTCTCTACCACAATAATCACCTACTTTTTACTTATTTAACGTATTCCTTAATCAATTCGGTTAATTTCTCAGTAATAGAAGAATTATCCTGTATTAACTTAATTTGAAACTGTTTTTTTAGTTCTCCATCAATATAAAAGGTAATTGTTTCAAGTTTTTTGTTTTCTGTCATAAAAATCTCCTCTTATCTCTTATCTCTTAACTAATTTTAGTATAAACTAAATTTATTGTCAAGCATTTTTTTAGAAAATTACAAATTACAAATTCTTGTAATTTTCTTGTAATTTTTTAAACCCAATAAAATCAATACTTTTAGGTAGAAAATTACAAATTACAAAAATTACATTAGAAATTACATTTTATATAAAATTATTACAATGTATATAATATATATATATTTATTAAAATAAAATACTTATAGGAATAATATAATTTTATAATTTTCTTATAATTTGTATAATTTTGTAATTTTCTCAAAAAATTGGTCTGAAACTCAATAAAATCAACACTTTAAAAAATTACAAACAAATTACAAAGTTTTATAATTTTGTAATTTGTCGTTATATTTCTTAATAATTTTCCCCATTTGACATCCCACACAAAATCTCCTATAATATTCACAGTAGTTGTAAGCAAGGTTATGATATTATCCTAAAATGGCTTACGCTTATTTAAACCCGCAAAGGAACATTGTTCCAATGCCGATTGATAGGTAGAACATTTGTTCTACCTTCGTCATTTTAGGTACACTCCAATTTTCATCCCAAAAAATTTTGAGGTACACCTTGATTTTCCAGAAAAATTTTTGTGAGGTGTCGGACAATGCGATTTTCTATCGTTTTGTCACCCCCTGCCTTTTGCCTTGTATCGTTTCGACACATACCAATAATATAGATTATGTAACAAGGCGGCTATATGTCTTAACCCCTTGTAAATATACCTTTACAGCACTTTACAAGCCTCTACGGGCTTGCTAGCGGCTTGCCTGTAAATGCTTGTTGTCATTGGTTTACAGGTCTAGATAATCTGTTACCTCTCCGACAACTGTATTATTTTGTATATTTACTTGCACTTGAGGCTGTTCAGATAGTAGCCCTGCAATCTGACTTAATAGCTTGAGTGCTTGCAAGTTTACAGTGTTTTGGCTGTCTTGGTTTCTACATTTTTGTTGCAAAAGTATTATTTCCTCTAATATTTTACGCTTTGAAAGTGTTGTACTGGTTTGTAGTGTACTTTCAATTTGAGAGTTAAGCTCGTTTAGTCTGTGTGAAATCTTAGGGGAATTTAACATTTTTGTAGCTTCAACATCAACGCTGTTACGCTTCCATGTTTTTGCGTTTGGATACGCTTCTAAATAAGCCTTGTAACCAATTCCATATTTTATATACGCTTTACAAAAATTTTCTTGTTGTTGCGTCAACTCTCTAGCCATCCCATGCCCTCCATACATAAATAATACATTAAATTTTGTGTTTTTTCTATAAAACAATCTAAAATTTTCATAATGTATTTTCCTTTTTTAAGAAATAGTCAATCATTTCTTGTAATTTTTCATTATCTGATAATTTTTCAAAATTTTCAGAGTGTTTACAACTTGCTTTAAATAAATTTTGTACATATTCTTTTATGTTAATTTCATTTTTTAATGATTTATCTATAATATTTTTTATTGCTTGTTTTTCTCTGTTCATTCTTCTACATCCTCTAAAGATACATTTAGAATTTTTTCTTGGAATATCTTATATCTGCCATAATTAGCAACTTTTTCACTATAAAAGTAGGTAACTAATTCTAAAAAAGTTTCAAATTCTTTATATATATATTTTTCATTACTATCATCTTTGTTATAATAATCTATTTGTAACAAATACATAAAACCTCACTTTTATATTAATTATTACACATAATTATACAAAACAACATACTTCGTTAAGATATATTAAGCAATTATAAACCTAAAATAAAATTGTAATAATTCTTTACAAAAATTTTTTTCTTAATATAGTTGAATTTTAGCCGTTTTTCTCGTCTATTTGATGTATTTACTATAATATAAGGGTTGAAATTATAATATAAAGTGACATAATAATAGTAGATGAAACGATTGAAAGGCGGTCAATATGATTAAAGAAATTTTAAACAAGTTTAACGAGTACAAAACAAGCGTACAATTTTCCCTTAATGAATGGGACAAAATCAGCAGTAAAAATATTTGTGAAATTATGGAAGCTGAACAGGGTAACACAAAATTAAAACTTGCATTTAATGATTTTGGAGCTTATTTAAAATCTTATCAAGATAATGAACTTGAGGGGCAATATTTAAGAATTAAATAATAATGTAAAGTGAAATGAAACGAAAGGCGGACAGAATGAACGAAGTAAACGAAACATGGGCAAATTTAGTAGACAATGGCTTTTTTACACAAGAAAAATTGGAACTTGTAACAAACATTAACGGCTACAATGTAGAAACATTAAACGATTGTATATATGCCCGTTATGGTTTTAGAAGTTTGGAACAGTTACAAGAGGGTTAGTTTTTTATATTGCGGGCATTGAATAAATGCCCCATATATAGAGAATTAGGGCAAAGCCTCCCGCCTATGAGAGGAGGCAAGAAAAAGGCGGTAAATATGACAAACGAAAAAATTAACACATTGGCTGAATTTTTAGAAGTTGAAACAAGCGAACTTGAAACATCAAGCTATGATGAAAACATTTTTACTTATGGAAATCAAGAATATTTGATTTTGACAGATGAAGAAGCAGACGAAAAGACAGCAGAAGAAATAAAAAATAGTTTATGGGCTTTTAATGCTGATTTTATTATTCAGCATTGCAAAAATAACAATGACATGGACAATTACGAATATAATGCAGCTATTGAGAGTTTACAAGAAGCACAAAAAAATCAATGTGAAAGCCTTAACGGTCTTGTTTATGCTCTTATTGATAATATAGATGAATTTGTAGAAGATGCAATAATTGCAGACGGTAGAGGGCATTTTATAAGCTATTATGACGGAAAAGAAAACGAGTTAAACGGCTTATATATTTATAGATTAAATTAAAAGATAATTAAGCCCCCTTCCGCCTTTGGGGCTTGCCCTACGGGGTAGATGGCGGATGTTGATAATAAAAAAGTGAGGTAATAAAATGAATAAAAAAAGATTATTTGATAAAAACAGTTTAAAAAGCATAATACTTGAGGCTTTATTTGATGAAAACATTAACGCAATGTTAAAAACTCAATATAAAAAAGGCAATAGTGAATCAGACTTTTTTTATCAAACGGCTTGTAATATTGCTGAAGAAATCACAAAAAGATTTTATGAATAAAATCGGAATCGGTAACAGTAAATAAAATGAAAGTGAGGAACAAAAGAAATGTTAAAAGATGATTTAATAAACGAACTAAAAAAAGAAAATAGGCTTTATATTGTTAACAATAACATTATTGAAGTATTTACAAAATATATGGAACACTTTAGCGAAGGCATAAAAACAATAATTGATTTTAATAATTTTGAGCTATATCGAGTTAATGCAGATAATAAAATTGTCAATTATGGATTTAAAAAGATGTGTTTTAACGAAAATACAAATATAAACTTATTGATGTATGACTTGAATTTTTAACGGAAGGATAAAAGAAAATGAAAAAAGCAACGATTTTAATATTAATAATTTTAGCAGTAGCAAGCACAATAAACGGCATGGAATTTTGCGGAATTAAAAGCGGTTTGTATTTGGATGTTAAGACAAGCGTTTATGAATTATACAGACCACTTGAAAACATAACAAATGATTATATACAGGTAGACAGTAACAAGGATTTTGAACTGTTTACGCCTGAATTAGTGAAAGTCAATGCTGAAATAGTACAGGCATGTACCGCGGACATGCAAACGGATGCAAGTATTATTTGTGATTAAAAAGAACAGTATTATAAATTAGATGAAATAAAAGAAATATTATTAATTAAGGCGGTGTAACATGTGCAATAGTAACGTAAAAAAACTTTGTAATTATATGGCGGACTCAATAAGAGAATGTCTTAAAAGTTCAAGTTTTAGGAATTTGAACAGTTGCAAAGATAACAGG
>CAJOOM010000069.1 GCA_905236775.1 Candidatus Gastranaerophilales bacterium | reverse complement strand
TGTGTGGGGGTAAATATAAGAAGTAGTTGTTATGTGCGGGATAGCGGATTTTCGGTAGAGTGAGGACGAAGTCCGAAACTCGTAAGGCGTCGGTCGGACGTTACTCCGACGACACCCCGAAGAATCCAAGACGCACACAACCCGCATTGAAACCGTTCTATGGAGCTTGCGAGAAGCGGATTTCCGGACGGGCAAAGCCCGGATTGCGAAAGCCGAAACGAGCAAGTGCTTTAGCACAGTGAGTGACAGGCTAGAGCAGGAGGAAATCCAAGACAAAATTTTAATTTTTCCGCAAGCTAATCGTTTTAAATTTATCCCACCTGCATTCGTACTCTTTAACAGCTTCTGCAGCTGCTGTTTCAGAATATTTATATTTGCCTAAACTTATCATTATTCTGCCGTTAGATTCTTCCATAAGTTTTTTCTTAATTTTATATGGGTAAGTTTCGTTTCCCTGAAGTTCGCCATTATGAATATTTCTTATAACATCATCTATGTATTGCTGCATATAAACAGGAATGTTTGGATGCCTTTTTATGTATTCGGTTAATGGCATATTTTCACGATATCTGTTTCCGTCAGCGGTTGTGAGCAAAAAATTCCCTATAGTATTAATTCCGCCTAAAGATTCGGGAGTAACATGCTCTATTGTTCCTGTTGAACCTATAAATAAACGTCTTGCCGATTCTTCCTGCTGACGGTTTGAATATTTCACTACAAATGCATTTTTACTGCTGCCGGATGTTGGCAAAAATAGTGCCTTATTTTTAATATCACTAAAAATTTCTTTCTCATTTTCATTCGGAATAATTTCATCTAACGAATTTAAAAAAGTCTTACGTTTAAACGAATCGTGCTGTTTATTATCCAGAATTATCTGCCTGCATCTTGTTGTTTTATATCTTAACTTAAGCGCAGTACTAGGAGAAAGTTTCCTTGACATAATATCAACCTCATCAAGAACATAAAGTTCTTCAAGTTTTAATTTAGTCAAACAATTTGTATAAAGCATTTGCAGACAATTTTGTATACTGTCTTTAGGATTTAGTACAGAAAAGTCTTTGAATATAGCGAACATCGATTTTTCAGTTGGTAACAAATTTTCATAATATTGTTGTAAAAGTGATACAATTTCTTCAGAAGTATGACATTTTGCAAGACTTTTTTCAAACCCCTTCAAAGCACTGCCGGGTATTATTTTTATACCGCGGTAAGGACAAGTTACATCTTTCATTCTTCTTAAAGGTTTCCCTGCAGATGTTGAGCCTTGAAATGGAATATCATAGTAATAATAGAGGTAATTTTCTTCAGTTATTCGCGGTTTATGCGGCTGTGATTTTGACACAGATTGGATACTCCTATATGTATACGATTTTAAACACGATATCGCCTGAACTTGCATAAATACTATTCTTAACTTACTTCCATGATAACAAATTTTTTATATAAGTGCAATACAATATTTAGGTTCCATTTTATTTTTCACTGCCAATTTCACATTTATCCAGTAAATCAATGTTTTTATTTGCAAAAAGTGTTAATATCATTTAAAATCATTATATGGATTATAAGTATTTAGATAGCGATAAAGATGTAATAAGTAGAATTAATATAGAACCTGATAAAACGGATAAATTTTTATTGGAACACTTTTCTGATGAAATGACAAAAGCCATTGATTTTTTTAAAAGTGATGACAAATTCCTTTATGTTCATGGTTTTTTAGGTTCCGGTAAAAGACAGTTTATTAGGTATATATCAGAATTTACAAGTAAAGATGTAATAAAATTGGAATACTATTGTAAACCCTCTACCGTATGTGATGATATTTTGCTGGCATTTTTAGATATAATTGAAAAGAGCACTCTTTCTAATGCCGTAATCCATACTGCAAAAATCACAACACTTGCAGTTAAATTCCAACAGTATATTTCATCTATTAAAAAACCTTTTTTAATTATTCTACATGCTTTTGATGATATTTTACAAGAAAATACGGAACTTGTATCGTCTTTTATTGCAGAAAGTCTAAAAAATGAAAACGTAAAAGTTATTTTATCAACAAGAGCTATGATTCCGGAGCCTATTAAAAATGTACATGTGAATAAAAAAGTATTCATCAAAGCTTTTTCTAAAGAACTTTTTAAATCGGTACTTGATTTTTATAAAATAGATACTGACAAAGATGACATTAATAATTTGTATAAAGTAACAAGAGGATACTACTATTATGCTCTTCTTACTTCAAATATAATTGTTGGAATGAATATCTCTGTCAAAGATTTTTTAAATAAGTATGAACTATCCGGCATGGATTTTGATTCTTTTCTCGGGTATACATATTTAAATCTCATACCAAATACTATAAGAAATTTTTTCTGGTTTTTAAAAACAATAAGACACGGAATAAGTGTTAATGCACTTGCAATTCTTGGATTATATGATGAATTTGCATTGGAATATCTAAAGAATAACCTCATTATATTTCAAACCGGAGATATAGTTTTTGTTAATGATTATTTTCAACAAGATGTAGAAGTTGATATTCCTGCAAAGACAGAAATTAAACTGCATAAATACTTGATTACAATATATGAAAAAGAACTTAAGGCTTCTTTACAAAGCAGAACAATATTAATGTCAAGACAGGGTTTAAGAAGTGAGATAGATTACCATAGAAAAAAAATAAAGGAACTGGAAAATACTAATACTACTACAAAAAAAACTCCTACTCTCGAAAATGTTGCGGCTAAAGATACACAACCTGAAGTTGAACAAAAACATGACCCGCTTCCTGCCGGCATATTAGAGAAAATGACTTTGGCAAAAAAATTTTCCGAAGAAAAAAAATATAAAGACGCAATTCACACATATCAAGATATTATAGACAAAGAAACGCCAAATGATGACACATTAGCGGAAATAAGAGTTGAACTTGCGCGTATTTATCGTGCAACCAACGATTTAAAAATGGCACAACATAATTATGAACTGGCTGAAAAATATTATGTAAAAAAAGATGAAAACATAAATTTAAGCTATTTATATTATGAAATGACAAGTTTGTATTTTGATATGTACAAAGCTGAAAGAGCAATAGAAACTATTAAAAAAGTCGTATATTCGGTTGATACTCCGCAATCGCTTATGGTAGATGCCTGCACCTTATTAGGTAATATTTATAGCGAAATAAAAAACTACAATGAAGCATCCAAATATTATCAAAAAGCTTTGGAATCAATAAATGATTATACAGAAGAAAAAGGTTTATCTGAATTATATTTTAAGTATGCTCTTATGTGTGATGAAAATGGAGATTTGCAAACTGCGCATGATTACTATAATAAATGTATTTCCCTAAACAATGATAGTCCTTTTAAGGCTTTAGCATACTCAAATCTTGGCTCTTGTTATTATGAAAATAATAATTTATCGGATGCGGAAGACTGTTTTAAAAAAGCATATGATATAGAAAAAAAGAATAATAATTATGATGGGATTTATTATACTTCTTCGTATTTATCCAAAATATACTCAGAAACGGATAAATCTAAAGTATTACAATTTTTATTGGAAGCAAAGCAAAGTGCTGAATTTATAAACGAAGATTATTATATTTTAGAGTCAACAATAGCATTGGGGGATTATTATTATGACTTTAAAAATAAAATAAAGGAAGCTGCAACAGAATATTTTAAGGCACTAAAAATCGGCAGAAATTACGGTAATATGGTTGATATATCAAAAATAGAAGAACGCATAAAGGACATGAAACTTAGAATGAATGCGGAAGATTTTACTAGTTTAGAGAAAAAATATGGTTAAAAATTTTACAATAGAAAAAGATTTTACTAAATATATAGAAGTTTTTTTAGAAGAAAATTCCAAGCTTAACCTAATTTCTAAGAATGATGAAAAATTATTATGGGAAAAACATATATATGATTCTCTGGCTATAAAATTAACAGGTAAATTAAAAGATGATATAAGCATTTTAGATATAGGCTGCGGCGGTGGTTTTCCTTCTGTTCCGATAGCAATTGAATATCCAAATATTCATGTTTACGGAATCGACAGTATTAAAAAGAAAATAAATTCTATTAATAATATTAAAAATAAACTAAATTTAAATAACCTTATTACAATATGCGACAGAGTTGAAAATATAAAAGATATCAAATTCGATATAATTACTACAAGGGCGGTTGCAAGATTATCAAAAGTTATAGAATATGCACTTCCTTTGTTAAAAAAAGATGGTTGTTTTGTAGCATACAAATCGAGAAAATCTGCTGAAGAAATTGCAGAAGCAGAAAATATTTTAAAAAAATATAACGCAAAAATTATAAATATAGTAGAATACACCCTTCCATTAGATGAAGTTTATGAAAGATGCCTAATTTTAATTGGTTATAATTAAATTAAGATTGATTTAGTCGGGATAATTGTTATAATAAAACTATGGACGGAATGAATATTGGACGAATACTCGCCGGCATGGGAGTAAATCCTGATTTATATATAAAAAAACTTAAACAAGCTGAGGTTAATCAAGGCAATAGCTCTTTCAATTCTGCATTTGCACAGGCAAAACCTAACGTAACAGAATCTCTTGCAAATCTTGCAATGCTTACCAATCAGCTACAAATGAATGTACTTGCAAGTATGGACCGCTCTATATATATAAAAAATTTGTTGGGACTTCCACAAAATCTCGCTGCACTTTTAAAAATGGCTGTTGGCAATACCCCGCTTAGTACTCTTATGGTAAATGAGAATGCTTTAAATAATCAGAAAGTGCTTGCAGAACTATTCAACGAATTGAGCGAATTTGATTCATCTAAAATACAAAATCTCATAAACCAACAAAATATTGGAAATTCTAAAGATATAACTGCAATTTTATTTAACGGACTTGTGAATATGTCCTTGATATCAGAATTAATACTGAAAAATAGCAAGCAAGCAGTCAATAATCTTGTACTTGCAATGGCTTCAGCATCAAAAAACGGAATGACAAATGAACAAATTGCACAAACTCTTGGTGTGATAAATTCTTGTATTGCACTGGCTGAATCCGGAGATACAGCACAAACACTAAAAAGTTTAATGCTTCTTTATCTGCCTTGGCTGCCACTTAATGACGGAGTTGGTTTTGATTTGGAAGTTGAAACAAATAGCAGTGAAGATGATGCAAGTAATTCGAGATTAACAGTACTAATTCAAACAAAAAATTATGGAAATGTAAAAGGAATATTTACACTTACAACAACTAATTCAGTTGATGTTCTTATAACTTGTTCCGATATTTTCCCAAAAACTTTATTATTGCAAAAACTTAAAGAAGAAAGTTCCGCTCACGCAATGACAACTACTATTGATATAGAAGCAGTAGAGCCTAAGAAAGAAGAAATTCAAGAAAATCAAGAAACTAAAGTAAATCTTTCCGCTACAAATGAATTAAATCCTTATTTATTGCTTATGGCACACTCTTTTATACGAAATACAATATATCTTGATTCTAATGCAATAATAGAAGAAAATGATAATACGGAAAAAGAGAACAATTAAAAACTATTTTTTTTGTTTACTCTAAAAAGCGCTTTCCATAAAAACTCTCATATTTATTAAGTTAATGTCTTAAAATACTTTTTTGTTATAAAATATAAGTAATGCTGTTTAGGAGGATTAAAAATAATGGTTTCACGTTTTATTAATAATTTATTTTACTTTTATTATATTTTGCTTATAATACGAATATTTTTGACTTGGATTCCTAATATTGATTGGGATTCGCAGCCATTTGCATTTATGCGTTCGCTTACTGATCCGTTTTTGAATATATTCAGAGGAATTATTCCACCAATAGGCGGAATGCTCGACATATCTCCGATTATTGCATTTTTTGCACTCCAAATTCTACAATGGGCGGTTAATGTTATTTTAGGAATTTTAGGGTTATGATTGATATAGAGTCCGTTAAAAAGGCTATAATGCTTACGCAAATCGGTAAATTTGATGAGGCTGAACAGTTATATAAAAGCCTTTTAGAAAAAAATCCAAATGAAAGTGCTCTGCTTTCTGCTTTTGGGCTATTTTATGTCAATACCGGAAATTATGATAAGGCAGTTGATTACTTAAAGCGTGCTTGTGAAATAAAAGAAACTTTGGGAACGGTTGCCTCTTTAGGTTTTGCAGAATATGAAAGAGGTAATTATTCTGAATCAGCTGAAATTTTAGAACATTCACTCGAATTTGGAGAGAATGCTGATATTTATAACAAGCTTATATTAAGTCTATTTGAAATAAAAAGTTATAAAAAAGCGATAGAATATACAGAAAAAATGAGCGAACTTTATCCTAATGATTCAAGAACTGTTGCAAACAAAGTAAAAATGCTTACTCAAACAGGAAAACTTCTTGAGGCTGAAAAAGTTTGCGTGGAATATTTAAAAGAGCATACAGAAAATGGAGTTCTATGGTATCATTTAGGGCTTTTAAAAGAACTTATATATTCTGATGATAAAAATGCAATAGAATGTTATAAACTAGCAGGAGAAAGAGGGAACTTAGGTGCGGATTATAATATCGCGGTTGCATATAAAAAATTAGGCGAATTTAGTGAAGCGGAAAAGTATTATAAAAAATTTCTTCAATCTATGCCTAATGACGAAGAAGGTAATACGGCCCTCGGTATGTTGTACCTTGAACAAAAAAGGTTTAAAGACGGATATGAGCTGTTTTATAAAAGAAAAAAAGGGAAAATAGATTGCAAAACCGAAAACTTATGGCAAGTCGGAACTTCTTTAGATAAAAATTTGCTTGTAATATGTGACCAAGGTTTAGGCGACCATATTCAATTTATAAGATATTTACCTTTTTTGCAAAAGGAGCATGATATTACAGTTGCAGAGTGTCAACAATTAAGAGGACTTTTTGAATCTAATTATCCTGATATTAAATTTATAGATATTAATGATATAGACCCGAATGTTCAAGCAGTAAGAGTAACTGATTTAGCATACATTTTGGGTATGGATTTTGATAATATTCCGTTTTCTGAGGGATATTTAAATTCGCAAACCGCGGATATTAAAAATGACAAATTAAAAGTAGGATTATGCTGGGAAGCCGGTGCCTGCGGCATTAGAGGAATGATTAACCGCACAATTCACGTAAAATGTTTTGAACCGTTCTTTAATTTGGAAAATATCCAAACATATTCTTTCCAATACAACGATACATTTAATGGAAATGAAAAATATCCGCAAATGATTAACCTAACACGTGATTTTAAAGATTTTTCAGACACCGCAAAAGCATTAAAAGCAATGGATGTTTTAGTAACCGTAGACACATCAGTTGCACATCTTGCAGGAGCTTTAGGAGTAAAAACATTTTTGCTTTTGCCTTATGCACCTGATTGGAGATGGTTTAATTCCAATAAAGAAACTCCTTGGTACAAGAGTGTAGAAATATTCCGACAAAAAGACCACATATCTTGGGAAGAACCGATAAACGAAATTGTAAAAAGATTGAGTGCAAAAATTTAATTATACCAGCAAAGTTAAAACAAGTCCGGAAACGATACTTATACTTAGTACAAATACTACAATTTTCATTGTGTCTTTAAAGTCGTTATTCTTTAGTAATACAAGCAGACCTAAACCGGCATTTGCAAGAAGAGCGCTCATTGCAGCACCAAATGTTATAGAACCTTTAATTAACATCATAGTTACGGCTATAGAAATTGCACAGTTTGGAATAAGCCCGATAAATCCGGCAACTATAGGTTGAATATATTTCCCGTTTTCCAAAAGATTTGTTATAGAAACACTTTCCAGACAATAATTTAAAATCAAAGTTATGATAAGAATAAATCCAAAAACGTTAGCAGTATGCATAATCGGATGAAGAATAATTTCGCGCTTATGACCGTGTTCAATGTCGTGTTTACAACATCCTTCTTCTTCGACAATTTCTACTGAAAAATCGTCATTTCTTACAACTGCTTGGGGTCGTATTATATCTATTAAATACCCCGCTAATATACCTATAACAAGTTTAACTCCTACAATAGGAACAATTAAATATGCTTTAGCAGGTGTTGCAAGAAGTATAGGAATTGTTTCGTCCGATGTAGCAAGGTAAACTGCGATTAAACATCCTCTGGTTATAATTCTTTTTGAATATAAGCTACTTGCTATTACAGAAAAACCGCATTGAGGAATTATTGATGCCAAACTTCCCACAAGAACACCGCTTTTTCCTGTTTTTTTTAATAATGAATTGATTTTGTCAGCATAATAAAACTCTATTAATTCAATTACTACAAAGACCAAAAACAAAAACGGTAAAAGATGAACACTATCACATATTGCATCTATAACCCAATCCGCAAAAGGAAGCTTTTCGATTAAATTATCAACAGGTGAGAATATAAGCTCATTTAACTCGTTTATCTTATTTACTATAGAAACTAACATAAAACAAATTTAACATAAAGATTGAGAAATGTGAATCTTGACTTGAAGTTTATACAAGGACACAAAAAACAAAAGTGATTTTAAAAAGTTGATAATTTAATTTTAAAGCAGCCTAGTACACTCTTACTCATTTGCGACGTACATAGCGAAGTCTTCACAAATTTTCCGACTTTTTCTGCATGCCATCCTCGTTTTGTTAATTTTTGTAAACAAAGTCACTTAAAATAAGCAATTTGTCATATTCATATGTTTTATACATGATTAAAAGGAGTGTTTTATGTCAGTTCAAACAGCAGTAGTTAAACCGCTTGAATCCGGATATATGCAGGTTGATTCCACTTATAAAAACGGGTATAAAAGGCATTTTAAGGTTCCTCAAGCAAATGCAAAAAAGTTTGCTATCGAATATAAAGAACTTTATAAAAAACAAAGACTTTATGACAATGTTACCTTTATTACAGCAATGTTAACAGCATTTTTGGGTTCTATTTATTTTACAAAAAATATACAAAATAAATGGAAACAATTTGCTATTCAAACTTGCTCAACAATAGGTGCTTCTATGCTGGCTTCTCTTGGTTACGCAAAATATGCTCAAGATGAACAGCGAGAATTTCTTAAAGACTATAAAGCAAAAGAAATATATTACAAGAGGATTTGAAAATCTGAACTAAAACTTATATGAACAAATAGTCATCGTAAATTTTATCAAAAATATCAAAGAACTTGCTGTAATCACCGTAACCGAATATATCACTTCTGAAAAGTTCATCATAAATAGCATTGAACAGTGCCATTAATTCAGAATAATATTCATTCATATTAAAGTAGTTATCAACATATCCTTCACCGTCATTGTAATAATAGTCTTCAGTATTAACTTCTGTGTCATTAGCATCCAGTTTTGTAGATGAAATTTGTCCGATACCTAAATTCGCAAACTCAGCCCAGCTCATTGTAAATTCTTCTGTTGAATCCCAAGGATTTACGATTGTAACTGTTTGATTTTCTTCGTCTACATTAGTTACTGCTAAAGCGTGTCCGCCATTTGTTAAATCAATGTTAAATACTTTTCCGTCAACACAGTTTGCGTGTTTAACATCATAATATAAGCCTATTGTAAGTACAGTTCCGGGGTGATTTGCAGCATCTCTTAAAACACTGTAAACTTCATCGTTGGAAAGCCCATCGGCTAAATCGTAAGTTGTTTCACCATCAGCAATATATGTTTCAGAAGTTTTACCTGTCATTAAGTATATAAGCTGCTGTGCAAATCCACCCTCAATAGAATATTCATTGTTATGGTAGCCTTCATATGTATCTTCTGACAATCCTAAGCTGACTTTGCCATCTCTAACATCTTTTTTTAGTCTTTCTACAGCAAGTTCCAATATTAACATGTCGTTGTCACCGTTTGAATAACAATCATAAGTATTATTGTCGGTATCAAATCTTTTAATGTCTTCTGCTGTTATTCTGTAACTTGCTTGCGCACCTTTGAAAGACACTGTTGCACTTCCGTCTTCATTTATTGTAATAGAATTTTTAATAATTTGTTTACCTTCATTAGTTGAATTAAGAGCAATTATACCGCTTATTATCCAGCAATCACCTGTTTGACCTTGCTTTATGTATTCATCTATCTCTCCGTTTACACCACTTGCACCGGTTGTTTCCGCGTAGACAGGAACTGTTGAAACAGGCATATAACGGTTTGTTTCGATTTCACGATAAATGTTTTCAAAATTTACAACTGCATCACTTATAGCTTGCGCAATTCTTGTTCCTTGATTTTTGTATATTGTAATATCATCACCGTTAATCAAAAACTTGGATAATCCGTCCGGCAAATTATCTAAAACAGATTGTTCCGTGCTTTGAGGTTTTGACACACCATATAAATTTTGAAGAGCAATCATATCCATTGAAAAATCTAAAAATTGTTCACTTTCTGCTGTTGGTAAATTGTATGCTCCACTAAGAGTTTGCATCAAACTTTCCGTTGTTGCAATTTCTGTGCTTTTTTCTTCTCTAATTGGGTAAAGCGCCCATAATTCATCTACAATATTGTTTACATTTAATCCCATTTTCGCCCCTTTTTTTTGTTTATAATTTGTCTGGTATCATGTATATCGGCATTTTTTTTTAAAACTTTAATGTTTTTGGAGAAATTGTTACAAATCGTTACATTAAGACTGTACTTTTTTTGCACATTCTTCCATTAACATTTATTCATGTTTGTTTTACAATAAAACTATAGGATATAAAGGAGTACATAAATGAAGAATAAACTCATTTTGTTTTGGGTGATTGTTGCACTTGCTATCACGTCTATTGTAGTAATTTGCACAAAGCCTACAAAACTTGGTTTAGACCTTGTCGGCGGTTCAAGACTTGTTCTTGAAGCTCAACCGATTAATGGTGCAGAAGTTACACCTGATATGATGTCTAGTTTGCAATTTGCAATTGAAAATCGTGTTAATAAACTTGGTGTAGCAGAAACAGTTGTTCAAAGAGCCGGTGACAGACGTCTTGTAGTAGAAATTCCTGATGTTTCAGACTTAAACCAAGCAAAAGCTTATTTAGGCGAAACAGCAGAACTTGAATTCAAAGAGCCTGTTAAAAATGCAGCAGGCGATATTGTTGATTGGAAATCAACAGGTTTAACAGGTAAACAGCTTAACAAAGCTGAATTTAAAACAAGCGGTCAAACAGGTCAATTTGTTGTAGACCTTGAATTTGATATGGAAGGTACAAAGTTATTCGGCGACCTTACTAAAAGACTTGTGGGACAACCAATGGCTATTTTCTTCAACGGAGAAATGCAATCCGCACCAGTTATCAGAGAGCCTATTACAACCGGTAATGCTCAAATCTCAGGCGGGAATGACGGATTTTCTCCACAAGAAGCTAAACAAATGGCTGATTTATTAAACGCAGGTGCACTTCCGGTTCCGGCTAAAATCATTGAAGAAAATACAGTCGGACCTACTCTTGGTGCTGATTCAATCGCTAAATCAAAAATTGCAGGTGCAATTGGTTTAGGATTTGTAATGTTATTTATGATTTTCTATTATAGAGCTCCGGGACTTATTGCTGACGTAGCACTTTGCTTATACGGTTTATTCTTATTTGCAATATTTAAAGCTGTTCCTGTAACACTTACTCTTGCAGGTATAGCAGGGTTTATTCTTTCAATAGGTATGGCGGTTGACGCTAATATCTTAATCTTTGAAAGAACAAAAGAAGAATTAAGAGCGGGAAGAACCCTCTTTACTGCTATTAATTCAGGTTTTGACAGAGCTTTCACAAGTATTTTTGACTCTAATATGACAACAATCATTACTTGTGCAATCCTCTACTGCTTAGGTACAAGCATTGTTAAAGGTTTTGCCCTGACTCTTGCAATCGGTGTTATTGTTTCAATGTTCAGTGCAATCACAATTACAAGAAACTTTATGCACCTTGTATTTGGTACTGGCAAACTTGAAAAACCTTGGTTATTCGGTTTAACTCAAGAAGAAATCGACCAAGAATACCAAGCAGTCGAAACTAAACGCGAAAAAGCTAAGTTTGGGATACTTGATTAAAGTTAATAGGAAAAAAGTTAATAAGTTAATAAGTAAAATTAATTTTTAAACTTCTTATTAACTTGAATCTTATTCACTTATTCACTTTAAAAGAAAAGGAAATTTAAAATGAAATTAAAACTCGATATAGTAAAAAACAGATTTATATTTCTCGCTCTGTCAGCTTGTTTGTTGACACCCGGAATTATAGCGATGATTTATTCATCAATAACTTATCCTACTCACGCACCACTAAAAGTCGGTATTGACTATACAGGCGGTACTACTATTCAATACGGTGTTAAAGAAGAAATTACTAACGATAAGCTGGCTAACGTAAGAAAAAACTTGGAAAAAGACGGAATTGAAAATCCTTATTTGCAAGTTATACACGTTAATGATCAGGCAGATTCTGACTTGAAATCAATTCTTTCTATAAGAACAAAATTTATTGACGAAGGTTCTGCTGACCAAGATAAAATTACCTCAGTAGTAAACAAAGATTTTACTGATTCAGAACTCGTTTCTGTTACATCAGTCGGACCTACTTTGGGTAAAGAATTGTTCAAAAATTCTTTGATAGCTCTGTCATTGGCATTGTTGGGTATCATCGCATACTTAACCTTCCAATTCCAGTTTAATTACGCACTTGCAGCAATTTTAGGACTGGTACACGATACATTATTTGTAGTTGGCGTGTTTTCAATTTTAGGATTGTTCTTTAATGTACAAGTTGATGCATTGTTTGTAACCGCAGTTCTTACCGTAATTGGTGCTTCTGTTCACGATACAATCGTTGTATTTGACCGTGTTAGAGAAAATCTTAAGTACTACGGTAAAAAGATGTCATTCGGCGAAATTATGAATGCAAGTATTAACCAAACTCTTACAAGAAGTATCAATACATCATTATCAACATTAATAACCTTGTTTGCGCTTTACTTCTTGGGCGGAGTTACAACAAGAGATTTTGTGCTTGCTATGATACTCGGTATTACAATCGGTACGTATTCAAGTATATTCTTCTGCTCGGTTCTTGTTGATATTTGGGAAGATAAAAAGAACTCAACAAGTCCTGCTATAGCATAAAGAAAAACATAGAACAAATAAAAGCGATTTTGAGAAATTCTCAAAATCGCTTTTATTTATTTCAAATAGCCCCTTAAAAATCGATATTTTTTAATGATAGACGCAATATAAAATTTATAGTAAAATTGTAATATAATTTGCGGTCACAAATTGTTACCGCAAAAGAGAAAAGTATGAACGAAATCACAGAAATACAAAATCTAATATTTGTAATCAGAAACAAACAAGTTATGATAGACAGAGATTTAGCAGAACTATATGGAGTTAAAACAATGGTTCTTAATCAAGCT
>CAJOOM010000068.1 GCA_905236775.1 Candidatus Gastranaerophilales bacterium | reverse complement strand
GTGCGCAAGCGTGGGAGTTCGAGTCTCTTCATGCCCAGTAATAGGGTAATACAGACACATCTGTATTACCCTATTACTTTGTTTGAGTGATGTCGAGAACTCCACGAGGCGGAGCCTCGTCAGGAGTTCGGCGCGAGTGAGCTGAGGCTACTCTGCCGAACAAAACGATTGAGTATCGTTTTGTGAGAGGTAAGTTTTTGTCAAAAGCCTATAGGCTTGCAGACAAAACTCGGAATTGCCGTTAAACGCGAACGAGCAAGACAAGTCTCTTCATACCCAGATTTTTAGATGTTTGGCCCTTTTGACGAACATGTCAAAGGGCTTTCTTGTGTCATAGCTTCATTGTTTTAACCGCTGAGAAAAAAGTTTGAGAAAACTAAATTCAAAATCTTACGTTTTTTATCAATTTTTTCTGTTATAATTTTTATAAGGACATTTATAAATTAAAAAATTCTAAGGAGAAGATATGCTTGAATTATTGAAAAAAAGTGCTATGGAGCAATTTAAGGCTCTTCAAGATAAAGAAGTTTCGGCTGTAGAATTAACAAAAGCATCGCTGGAAAGAATTAAAACTGTTGATGAAGAATTGGGTGCTTTCAATTCTTTAACAGAGGCGATTGCGCTTGATACCGCAAAAAAAGTTGATGAAAAGATTGCTAAAGGTGAAGAGTTGCCTTTACTTGCAGGTGTGCCTCTTGCTTTAAAGGATAATATGAATTTAATCGGTTCAAAAACTACTGCATCAAGTAAAATTTTAGAGAACTTTGTTTCTCCTTATAATGCAACAGCAACTCAAAAGCTTTTAGATAATTTAATTCCTATAGTAGGTAAAGCTAATTTAGACGAATTCGCGATGGGTTCTTCTAATGAAAATTCAGCATTTAAAAAAGTCCATAACCCTTGGAATTTAAATAAAGTTCCGGGAGGTTCATCTGGTGGTTCAGCTGCTTCCGTATCATCTTGTGAAACTGCGTTAGCTTTAGGGTCAGACACCGGCGGAAGTATTCGTCTTCCAGCAAGCTTCTGCGGTATTGTAGGGATGAAACCTACTTACGGTAAGGTTTCAAGATATGGTTTGATAGCATTTGCATCATCATTAGATCAAATAGGACCTTTTGCAAGAACTGTTGAAGATGCTGCAGCTCTTTTAGAGGTTATATCAGGCTATGATTACCACGATTCAACATCATTAAAACTTCCGGTAGAAAACTATAGAACTTCATTAAATAATGATATTAAAGGATTAAAGGTCGGTGTTGTAAAAGAACTTATTGGTGAAGGTTTAGCAGAGGATGTTTCAAAAGCTATTCAGAATGCTATTGATACTTATAAAGCTCAAGGTGCTGAAATTGTTGAAATATCACTTCCTAATATAAGACATTCAATAGGTATTTACTACATATTAGCAACCGCAGAATGCAGTTCAAATCTTGCTAGATTTGATGGTGTAAGATATGGTCACAGAACCCCTGATGCTAAGAATTTATTAGAGTTATATTGTAAATCTCGTGCTGAAGGTTTTGGTCCGGAAGTTAAACGACGTATCATGCTTGGCACTTATGCCTTGAGTTCCGGTTATTATGATGCTTATTATAAAAAAGCTCTTCAAATGAGAAGAGTTGTACATGAGGACTTTTTGAATGCATTTAAACAAGTTGATGTTTTAATTGCCCCAACTTGTCCTAATACAGCATTTGATTTAGGTTCAAAAACAGAAGATCCGCTTGCAATGTATTTGACTGATATTGCAACAATTGGAGCAAACCTTTCAGGCATTCCGGCAATATCTGTTCCGGCAGGTTTTGATAAGGATGGCATGCCAATAGGACTTCAAATTATGGCTCCTCAACTGGAGGAAGCAAAATTATTCAATTTTGCATATAAATTTGAACAAGCTCATGATTACTACAAACAACTTGCAAATATTTAATCATATATGGATTTAATAAAAAAAAATAATTGCGTGAGCAGGTAATTTAAAATTTAAATTGTCTGCTCAATTATTTATCATAACAGGAGAAAAATATGACTGGAGAGTTTGATGATATTTTAAATGGTAAAGTTTTAAAGAATAAAATCGAAAAATTCGGAATAACTCACTATCGCTACAATGACTGTGAACCATTCAATTTAACAACAGTAAATAACTTTAAAGTTCATAAAGACTGTGCTTTAGCTTTCAAAAAGATGAGAGAGGCTGCTAAGTTAGATAAAATACATTTAAAAGTAGTATCTGGATATCGTTCTTCAAGATATCAAAAACAAGTATTTAAATGTAAATTTAATGGAATTTATCCAACATCAGAACAAATGAAAGCCCGATTAAAATACTCGGCACCATCCGGTTTCTCTGAACATCACACAGGATTAGCGATTGATATTAATGATACAGAAGACAGATTTAAAGATACTAAAGAATATAAATGGTTAAAAAAGCATGCATATAAATATGGTTTTGAAAATTCATTTCCCCAAAATAATGTTCAAAACTTGGGTTTCGAACCATGGCATTGGAGATTTATTGGAGAGAACGGAGAATATAAATACATATTTGAACAAGCCAGACAAAACGATAATCGGTTTGATAACGAATATAAAAAATAGGCAATTATATATTAGTTCCCACAAAATAGATGTTAAATACTTATGAGTATTAGCATGTAGTGATTTAAAAATATTTAAACTCATATTCGAGTGTTTGGCATTCATTATCTTATATTCTGAGATTAGTTAAAGGAAGATTTCTATACAAGTTCTTTCACTTCAATACATTCACGAAGTTGACGGATTAAATCAGGGTTGTTGTAGAGTGATTCTATATAATCATCATACTTTTTGCCTTTGATGTTAAGGTTAGGAACTCGTCCACCACCGCATATATCATACATAAGCATGACTAAGTCACTATATTCCTCACCTTTATTCAGTCCTTGAAATATTTCCGCTACATTTTCCCAAGTTTTTGATGGTGCATAAACACCTGATTCACTTGCCATTTTATCAACCATTTTCTTTGCATTAATTACATAAGTTTTTCCGTCTTTTCCAAGTATTGTGAATAGTTTATCATAATCACATTCTTTATTTATATCAGGAAACATACGTTTTAGTTTAGCTTTGACATTACTATTTGCATCACCGGAGGTATAACCTCGTAATATTGATGGAGTGTCAGAACTTCTAAAATCTCTAATTATCATATCCATTCCAACGTTATGGAGTCCAATATCGGATAATCCTAAAACTTCAATTTGTTTTTGCATAAATTCTTTATCGTTTAAACCTTTAGAATGCCAATAGCTTGATTTTAAATGATCTTGATGAATATGTCCCATCTCATGAATAAATTTGCCATAATCACCATCGAAACTTGAATTAATTAAAACGTGACACTTATTATCAATCCCTTTTGCAACAGTTCCCCAAGCCCAAGTATTACTGTTACAAAAATCCGCCGTTGTCTCATTTATGTTTAATTGTCTTAGAATTTGTTTTAACTCATCTTTGTTATGCCAGTCATTAACAATAATTGATTCCGGTTTTGGTAATTTAACACCGTTTTTCTCTAATATTACTAAATCATCTTTTATTTTATTCAAATCTGATAAATGACTTTCACTTCCGCTTTTAAAAAATGTTTTAACTCCAATGCTTTCAAAATATTCTTTAGCTTCGTTAATATTTTTAAAATCAGGAACATGCGGTAATGAATTTGTTCCTATTGTCTTTGTATTTTTGCCTTCATTTACCCCTTCATTTACCCCTTCATTTACCCCTTTGGGTTTTTGAGGTTTTTTATTACCTTTGACAAATATTTTATCCCATAGTTTTTTAAGAGATTTTCTTTTATAGATTCCGACCCCTATAAAAGTTAAAGTCCCTATTCCAATACCAATTTTTGCACCATCAGAAAGTCCTTTTTTCTTTAATGAAATTTCAACTTTATCCTGCGGAATGGGGTTGCTTTTGACCCCAACCTTATTATTGCTTTTATTAGAATGCATTGAATTATTTGTACCAATATTGTTTATTTTAATAGACACAGTTTAGCCTTCCATTTTTTCTAACCTATTTATATAAAGGCATTTATCCCTCAAAAATTGCTATAATGTAAAGAATTATTAATTAGAAGAATAAAACACAAAAAATAATTATGCAAATTTATAATAATTTTGGGTATTTTTATTGTTGTTCAACTGTACTTAAGGGAACATATTCAAATCTTTTATATTTTTCAAAAGTACGTTTTCTTTCAATAAAAGTTTGCTCGTCTATATTATCCCATTTTTCATTATTTAAATCATTGGCATATGAAATAAACCAAGGTTTATCTTTGTTTAGATAACTGTCATACTTAAAACCGACTTGAGGAAATAATTCTATTGAGTTTTCTAATAATGCATACACACTAACACCACTTTCACCAGCACCTGCAGAATATTCGTTACAAATAAAAGCATCATCACACACATAGAATCTATTTCTGCTTCCTCCGCTTATAACATGCTGAGGTTTTCTATCAACCATTGTATAAATATCGTATATTACACCTTTCCAATTGCCTTGGGCGATTTCTCCTATAAAAAGTTCATCAATCCCATCTGCGTTAACATCATAGTACATATATCCAATTTTATATAGCATTTCATCAGAATTTTTACCATGTGCAATTACATTATACATATAACTAAGGTTTTCTTTTTCCAACTTTATTGAATCCCATTTTTCACTAATAGCTCTAATATGCTTCTTTAAAACATCTTTATATAAATCATCACCTTTTGTTCCTTGGTTTTCATAGTATGTTGCTCCATTAACCCCTTTAATCCTTATAACTTCACCTAAATCGTATAATAGTTTGAAAGATTCAGGAGCTTTTGAGGATTTTGTATAATCATATTGCACATCAGTTGGATATTTTAAGACTATATCATATAAAATTCCTTTTTTGTCAGTTAATTCTCCAAGTTTTTTACTGCCTGGAAGTGTTGAGTGTTCTGACGGATTTTTATATCCTTTTATTCCGAACGCAAATCCTCCAAAGCCGGCTTTCTTAGATTCTTTATGAAATATTTCAATTCTGTCTTTTTGTACTTTTTTAATATATGAACCATCCAATTCCTTAGGTATTGTAATTGCAAATAATTTATTTTTTATTACTGTATCTTTATTTGAGGCTTCAGTTAATGGTACAATTAAAACTATAATAAGGAGTATTAAAATATATATTTTTTTCATGTTTAAATCCTTTCGAGCTAATTAAAACTTTTTTAAATGTGCATATGCAGCATCCATAGCTTTTTTCCCCATTTTGCCAAAATCTATGGTATACATTGTGCTATCACCGATTTGTATAACATCTGCAATATGACCTATACCAAGTTTTTCATGAAATACGCGTTCACCAACATTAAAGAAATATTGAGTTGTTGCACTTTTTAATTCTTCTTTTTGTTTTTTCGCATCTTCTAGTTCTGCCTCTTTACGTTTTTGCTCTTCAATTTTTTGTTTCATGGGATTATTTTCCCAGAATTTTTTTAGCCTTTCTTCTTCTTTTTCCTTATTTATTGGACTCTTTTTTATAATTACACGAGCTGATGTATTTTTAACTACTGTAGTTGTATTTTTTGATTTTGGAGCTGTAAAATTAGAGCCAAAACTGCTTGTAGTATTTTTTTTCTGATTCGGTGCTACAAAATTTGCTCCAAAACCGGTAGATGGTTTTATATATCCATCCGAGGTGAATGAAGCAGTACTTGATTTTTTACTTTCATAACTTCTATTATCGTTATCATTGCTATATTTATCCCTGCCTACACGAACAGAATTAACAGCACTTCTAAATGTACTTCTATCAGAATTATATTCAGAAACGGCAGACTCTTCTTCATCTAATAAGTTAGAAGGTATTTCCTCTAAAAATCTGCTTGGAGTATAGTATTTATATTCACCCCACATTTGACGCCTTTTTGCTGTTGTTAAATATAATTTGGATTCAGCCCTAGTTACTCCGACATACATTAATCTGCGCTCTTCTTCAAGTTCAGATAAAGTATTAGAGCATCTTGCAGATGGAAAAATCCCTTCATCACAGCCTGCTAAAAATACTATAGGAAATTCAAGACCTTTTGAAGCATGAAGAGTCATAAGAGTAACATTATTTGCTATTTCATCCATTCCGTCAATATCAGAAACTAATGACACTTGTGTAAGGAATTCG
The DNA here is from genome assembly GCA_905236775.1 of Candidatus Gastranaerophilales bacterium. Classification (GTDB taxonomy): domain Bacteria; phylum Cyanobacteriota; class Vampirovibrionia; order Gastranaerophilales; family Gastranaerophilaceae; genus CAG-196. The sequence goes on along the minus strand of CAJOOM010000068.1, from coordinate 21,357 downwards.
CCCAAAATATTGTCCTCTTCTTCCGGTTCAAATTCATTTGCTACGTTTACAAGTTCTTGCAAGTTTTCAATTCTGGTCTCATCTTCATCTGTATTTGATTCGTGCAACTCTTTTAAATATCCGCTTCTTTCAAGTACTAATCCCAAAAATTCCGGCAATGAATATTTTTTTTGAGCTTCTCTGAATTTTTGTATCAAAGTGGCAAAATCTTTAAGTTTAGTTGCTGTTCCTGATTTAATAGTTGATATGTTATCGACATCAAGAATTGCATTAAAAAGGCTTAAATCATTACTATCAGCATATTCCTGTAAATGTTTTAGTGTGGTTTCGCCAATTGCACGTTTAGGAACGTTAATAATTCTTCTAAGAGACTGGGAATCATCTGGATTATATACCAATTTTAAATATGCTATAGCATCTTTAATTTCTTTTCTGTCATAAAATTTTAATCCGCCATATATTCTGTATGGAATTCCTGCTGCAATTAGAGCTTCTTCCAGTGCACGTGATTGATTATTGGTTCTATAAAGAATTGCAAATTGGTTATAATTATCAGAAGTATTACTTATATTTCTAACAATATAATTCGCTTCATCCGCTTCATCTTGAGCTTCATAAAGCGATATTTTTTCACCGTCTCCTTTTTGAGAGTAGAGGACTTTTTCTACTCTTTCTTCGTTATTTTCAATTATTGCATTAGCAGCATTTAAAATATTTGCAGTAGAACGGTAGTTTTGTTCTAATTTTACGACTTTTGCTTTCGGAAAATCATTTTGAAAATTCATAATAATTCTAAAATCTGCACCGCGCCATGAGTATATTGATTGGTCTATATCACCAACTACACATAGTGAACGAGTTTCAGGAATATTAGATTGAAAATTTGTATACAATGCTTTTACGAGCTGATATTGCGCTTGGTTAGTATCTTGATACTCATCTACTAATATGTGTTGAAATTTATTATAATACTTTTCTCTAACTTCAGGATTTTGTTCAAGTAATTTAACGGTTAGAAGTAGCATGTCATCAAAGTCAATTGCATTGTTATTATTAAGAGTATTTTCATAAAATTCAAAAATTTTAGCAATATTTTGTGATTTAAAATCTCTTGCAAACGTAGCAAATGTATAAGCATCTTGCATCTTATTCTTAGCATTTGAAATAATAGCTTTTACTAACTTAGGTGCATATATTTTATCATCAAGATTAATTTTTTTTATAGCTTGTTTTATAACAGCCATAGAGTCTGTCTCATCATATATAGTAAAGTTTTTATCGAGTTTCTTGCCTGATTGAAAAGAATAATTTTCAATATCTTGTCTTAAAATACGTCCGCAAATACTGTGGAAAGTTCCAACCCACATATATTTTGTTATATTTTCGCCCACAATTTTTGAAAGGCGTTCTCTCATTTCTCTGGCTGCCTTGTTTGTAAATGTTACGGCCAAAATTTTGCCCGCAACAGCGCCATGTTGTATCATATAAGCTATACGAGATGTCAAAACTTTTGTTTTTCCGCTTCCTGCACCTGCCAGAATTAAGAGTGCACCTTGTGTTGTTTGAACAGCATCTGCCTGTTCTTTGTTTAATCCGTCTAAAATATTTTCCATTCCCTATTCCCAAAAACTAAAATTTGTGTTATCATAACTAAGCATACAAAAAATATAAATAAAAGACAATAATAGACAGAAGGTGGATGAATGATTGAAACAATAGATTCTATTGATGAAAATGAACAACAACCGTCAATAATGGTTCCGGTAGATGATATGGATACGGCTGATAATTCGCCGGATACAGTAGATGAATTAGCAATGGAACTTGCAACAATAAAGCAGCCTGCAAAAAGAATTGCAATCATTGGTTCAAGGAATCTTGCTATAACGCACCAACAAATGATAGAAACTCTTGCTACTGCTCTGGTACAACAAGGAAATACTATTATAACTTCTGGTGGTTCATGTGGTACAAATGCTGCTGCAATACGTGGTGCTATGAAATCAAACCCAAATAAATTAAAAGTAATTTTACCTCAAACAATTGGTCAACAACCTTCGGATGTTCAAGATCAACTTATTGGTGTTCCAAATATTGTTGAACATTCTGACAGAGCAATGATGACTTTGGCAGACGCTTCCAGAGTTTGTAATAGAGAGATAATTGATGATTGTAATCAAATGATTTGTTTTCTCTCACATACTAGTAAAACTCTTCATAGAGCAGTTGAGTATGCCGAAGAAAATCACAAAGTAATCACAGTTTTCTATTTGGACTAATTAATTATGGACTTATTTAAAGCAATTACGGGAAAAAATCCCGCAGAATTTGAACAAGCAGCTAAGATACTTGTTAATACTCCCGATGTGCAATTATTCGCAAAATTAGTCAAGCAAGATGATTTTTTATTTGATTTTGTGAAAAATAATGTAGCAAAACGTATTAGACAAGCTATCAATAAAAATAACTTTAAAAACGTATACAGTTTTTTAGATTTTTACTCTCCATCTTACGATGAAATGTTTGCTGAAGTTCTATTTGAATATGATAAAGATAACGCACTTGCTAAAATGAAAGAATTCTTAAAAAATGGTACTTCTGGGCAAAAGGCATATGCTGTTAAATACTTGTCTTTATGTGATAAGGAAGAGATTCTTGATTTGATTCCTCAACTTAGAGAATTTGCTTTGTGTGAAGATGATTATATTGCAATGAATGCTATTGAAGTTTTGTCGAAAATTCAAGATGATGTATCTAAAAATCAAGCTTTAGAAAGATTGAATTCTAATGATGAATTTGAACAGTATGAAGCCGTAAAATTTTTAACAGCATATGGAGCTAAGGATACATTACCGGAAATTATTAAAGTAATGAAAAAATCTTCATTGTCTGAAAATATTGCGTCAGAACTTCCATATTTAATCAGCTTAGAAGAATTAATAAAACAGAATTTGGATGATGCAATATTAGTTATGTGTAATATTATTAATGCAGTTCCGGAAATAATTTCTCCAGATGTATTATCTGATTACAATTTATTGGAAATATTTGAGAATTTATACTCTGAAAATCTGACAAGTTCGAGTGCTTTGCTGCTAAGAATGGCAAAAGAGAAGTTTAAAGAATTTGAAGAAAACGATGAATATTTATTTGATTGTGATAAAAATACAAAAGAAGAAATATCAAGAATTAACATTTTTTTAGAAAAAGTAAATATTAATAAGCTAAATAGCCTTTTATACGATGAACTTTACGAAGAAAGTGATTTTGTGTTCTTTGCTGTAGATTACGTAAATGATGTAGAAGAGTTGGAGACTCTTTTGGATGGTTCAAATCAAACTCTGATATTAAAAGTTTTGACTGCATTGAAAGAAAAACAAGCTCTTAATTCATCACATAAACAACTTGCTCTAAAACATATAACAAGTGACAATATAAAACAAATTGTGGAAGCTTTGTAAGCTTAATCTTCTAACATCATTGAAGAAAATGTAAAATCATCTTTGTAATTATCTTCTATATCAAGAAAAAACTCTTTTCTAAATGAACGCATCCCAAATGCTATCATCCCAATGGCACAATTTAATGCTCTAATATTATCCAAATAGGTTTTATCTATTCTTCCTTTTAATATCTCATAATAATTTTCCGATAAAGACTGTTCTATAATGTTACTTATTCGACTAATAGCGATAATATACAATTTTTCTTCTATTAAATAACTTTCTAAATCCATTGTGTACTCCTTTTTTTGTACTCAAAACACGATATATTTTATTATCATCTGCATAGTTAAGTATGCACATGCATATTCTATAGGATTGTTATTGATATGTCAATAATGTTTATAATAGTTATATGAATAATAAAATAAGCGAAATAAACAGAAAGATAGGAATAAGAATACGAGTAGCTCGTTTAGATAAGAAAATATCACAAGAAAAACTTGCTGAATTTGCAGATGTAAATCGTAATACAATTGGTACAATAGAACGAGGTGAGATATCACCAACAATAGAAACATTGTATAAAATTTCAGCTGCACTTGAGATTGAGTTACATGATTTAGTAAATATAACGAAAATTAATATTTAGATAATTACAAAAACTCAGAACAACATTCAAAATGCCAAATGTTTAAACTTAGCCAATTAACTGGTAAGTTTTAATATGTCTGTGATATAATTGTTATTAATTGGAGAGGTTAGGATATGATAAGTTTACTATTAAAATTAATGGGCGATCCCAACGAAAAAAAAGTTAAAAAGATGATGGGAATTGTCGAACATATAAATAAGTTAGAACCGGAATTTGCAAAACTAACAGATGATGAATTAAAAGCAAAAACTGCGGAATTTAAAGAGATTCTTGCTAAAAGACCAAAATCAGACAATGAAAAAGCTGATAGAATTTTGGAAAAAGAAGCATTGGACAAAATTCTACCGGAAGCATTTGCTACTGTTCGTGAAGCAGGTAAGAGAGTTTTAAATATGCGTCACTTTGATGTTCAACTTATAGGTGCATATTTTTTACACAATGGTCATATTGCAGAAATGAGAACCGGTGAAGGTAAAACTCTTGTTGCAACACTTGCTGCATATTTAAATGCTTTAACAGGAAAAGGTGTTCATGTTGTAACTGTTAACGATTATTTGGCAAAGCGTGATAGTGAATGGATGGGTAAAATTTATAAATTTTTAGGATTGACAGTAGGTGTAATTCTTTCTAATCAACACGATGCTGATGAATTTAACCGCAAAAGAGCAGCATATGCTTGTGATATCACTTATGGTACAAATAACGAATTTGGGTTTGATTATCTTCGTGATAATATGGCGCCTTCAAAAGAAAATCTTGTTCAAAGACCATTTAATTATGCAATTATTGATGAAGTAGACAGTATTTTAATTGATGAAGCAAGAACTCCGCTTATTATAAGCGGTCGTGTAGAAAAATCTGCTGACACTTATACATTAATGGCAAAAGTTGCTCCTCAATTGGAAAAAGATAAGGACTATGAAGTTGATGAGAAAAATAAAAACGTAATCTTCACTGAAGATGGTATTGATAGAGCACAAGAGATAATCGGATGCAAAGATTTATTCGATATCAATGTCCAATATGCACATGATTTATTGAATGCATTAAAAGCTAAAGAATTATTCATTAGAGATACAGATTATGTCGTAAAAGATGGTGAAGTTATTATTGTTGACGAGTTTACAGGTCGTATGATGCCCGGACGTCGTTGGTCTGATGGGCTTCATCAGGCAATCGAAGCAAAAGAAGGAGTTCAAATTCAAGATGAAACTCAAACATTAGCAAGTATAACGTTCCAAAATTTATTTAGACTTTATCCTAAATTATCTGGAATGACAGGTACTGCAATGACTGAAGAAGCCGAATTTGGTAAAATTTATAATCTTGAAGTTACAGCTATTCCAACAAACAAGCCTGATATTAGAATAAATTATCCGGATGTGATTTATAAAACTGAAAGAGCTAAGTATAATGCTGTTGTTGAAGATATAGCAGCTCAACATAAAATAGGTAGACCTGTTCTTGTAGGTACAGTAAGTATTGAAAAATCTGAATATATATCATCTTTACTTCAAAGAAAAGGTATAAAACACAATGTTTTAAATGCAAAACAGCACGAAAAAGAAGCATACATTATTGCTCAAGCGGGACGTGTTGGTGCTGTTACAATAGCAACAAATATGGCAGGTAGAGGTACAGATATTCTTCTAGGTGGTAATGCTGAGTTTTTAGCAAAAGAAGAATTAGAAAAAATCGGTGTTACGCCAGAACGCAACGATTATGAAGCTCTAAAAGAAAGAGCTTTATCAAGGGCTAGAGCAATAACAGAAGAAGAACATGCGAAAGTTGTTTCTTTAGGCGGACTTCACGTAATCGGTACTGAAAGACACGAATCACGCCGTATTGATAATCAATTAAGAGGTCGTGCGGCACGTCAGGGTGATCCTGGTTCTACCAGATTTTTCTTATCTTTAGAAGATAATCTGATGAGAATATTTGGCGGAGATAAAATAGCTGGTTTAATGGCAATGTTACAAGTTGATGAAAATATGGCAATTGAATCTAAGTTAATTACGCGCCAAATTCAATCTGCTCAGAAAAAAGTTGAAACATACCACTTTGATATTCGTAAGAATGTACTTCAGTACGATGATGTTATGAATATACAAAGAGAAAAATTTTATGCTCAAAGAAGAAAAGTTCTTGAGGGTAAGAATTTAAGAAGTGATATAGAATATATGATTGACAAAGAAATAGACAGGCTTTTAAAATCTTATATAACACCGGAAATGAATCCGGAAGAATACATACCTGAAGATTTAAAAACTCTAATTAGCGAACTTCATTCAACTATTCCTCAATTAGGATATATTACAGTAGAGGATATTAAACATAAACGTTTCCACAGCATTTATGATAAAATAAGAGAAGCGGCACAAAAAGCATACAAAGACCACGAAGAAGAGATTGTAAGTTTCTTTAATACAATTTCTGCACAATATGATTCCAGCTTTGTTCCTCAAGAAATATTTGGTTCTGATAACGTAATGCGGACTTTAGAACGTGATATTTTATTGAGAGTTGTAGATAATCAATGGATAGATCATTTACACAATATTGATATGTTAAAAGATGGTATTGGGTTAAGGGCATATGGTCAAAAAGATCCATTAATTGAGTATAAAAAAGAAGCATATGATTTGTTTAATAAAATGATGTTTGAAATTCAATCAAACACTGTTCGTTATATTTTCCGTGCTAAATTTGGTATTCAATTTATATCTGACGATGGAAGTGTAGAAGTTGTAGATGGTTAATAATATTTTTGAAAAAAACATAAATACATTAAAACTCAAAGATTCATATAGTACAAAACTTGCAGAAAGGCTTATTAATTATGAGCTTGATAATGTTCCGCAATTAGTAAAAGAAAATAACTTTTATAATTTTATATATAATGAAACCTATTTGCATAATCAGACTAATCCATTGGGTGAGGCTGTAGAAATTTTAAAAATGACAGAAAATTCTCCTGTTACTATACATTTTATATATGGAATGGGACTGGGATATTTGTTTCAAATAGCTTCTGCTGAATCAAAAGGTACAGTAATATTGTATGAGCCGGATTTAAATATTTTAAAAGCTGCTTTTTCTCTGGTTGATTTTTCTGGTGATATTCTAAAAAACAATGTATATTTAACAAATGATTTTAATATAGCTTGTGAATACATATATCAAAAATCAAATATGAAAAATACTCCGTTGCTGCTTTCGACTAACGGATATAGAGAACTAAATCCAGATAAGTTTAATAATATGGTATCAGAACTTCAGCAAGTTGTAGGGCGTTTTTCATTAGATTTAAAATATACAAAAGAAAGATTTTATGAATTAATACGTAAAATTATTAACAATATTCCAAAACTTGTGAATGAAATTCCTATTGGAGAATTTAAAGATTCTTTTAAAGAAAAAACGGCTGTTGTAGTTTCTGCAGGACCTACTTTAGATAGAAATATCGAAACAATAAAAAAATATAGAGATAATATCGTACTTATAACTGTAGGTACAGCAATGAAAGCATTATCAAAAAATGGAATTACACCGGATTTTCTCTGTATAATAGAAGCAAATGATTGCTCAAAACAAATAGCAGGGCTTGATTTAAAAGAAGTAAATTTTATTACGGAACCGTATTCAAATCCAAATTTGCGTAATTTTGAATTCAAAAATATATATGCGAGTATTTCACAAAATTTACCTGTAAATGAATTGTGGTGTGATGTATCAGGTATAAATAATAGTGAATATTGGTCAAAAGGAACTGTTTCATATACAGCATTAAACGTTGCCAGGATACTTGGTTGTTCAAAAATTGTTCTTGTAGGACAAGATTTAGCATATATTGAGGGGCAATGTTACAGCAAAGACTCTGCATATAAAGATTTAGCATGCAGATACAATAATGAATCAAAAAAATGGGAAATTTATGCAAAAGATTTTGAAAAATACTGCATGTCTTTAGGGAATTATGATGATGATATTACTCGAAAACAGATTGCAATTGAAAGACTTCAAGCATTAAATAGCGCGCTTTATTATGTAAAAGGTATAAATGGAGATATGATTCCGACGGAATCTGTATATGCAGCATTTATTCAGCCTCTAAGCGAATTTACAAAAACTTTTTCTGATAGAGAATATATTAATACGTCTCTTGTTGGAGCCCAAATTGATGGATTTAAAAATATACCGTTGGATGAAGCCTTAAAAGATTCTAACAAGATTGATGATAGGGAACTTAAAACAGAGTATAAACTTGATATTAAATATATTAAAGATAATCTTTTCAAAATAAAGGAAAGTTTAAATCCTGCATTATTAATTACTGAAGAACTGAAAAAAATCAGCAAGAATTTAAATAATGATTTAATGCGATATAAAAATGTTACTCAAGAAATATTAAAAGGATTAAAACGACTTTCAACAGGATATTTAACATTAAGTGCAGATTTTGCCTCTAAAAACAAGTTATTTGATTTTATTATGACATCTGAGCGCATTGATTTAGAATATGAAATGAAAATAACAAGAGAATTTACTGTTGAATCTGTAACTAATATTATACAAAAGATATCAAACTATGCAATCAAAGCAGAAGAAAAAATTAATATTATAAAAAGTGATATTGAAAAAGTTTTAGGTGAAATATAATGAAAGTTTTAATACAGAGAGTAAAAAATGCCGATGTAAAAATTAACGAGAATATAAAATCATCGATTGGTAATGGAATTCTTGCTTTAGTAGGGATAGAAAAAGGTGATACAAATGAAATTGTTGAGAAGCTTGCTAAAAAATGTGTAAATTTGAGAATATTTGCAGATGAAAATGATAAGATGAATCGTTCATTAATTGATATTCAAGGTGAGATGCTCATTGTATCACAATTTACATTATGCGGAGATTGTAAAAAAGGTACACGTCCAAGTTTTGATAAATCAGCACCACCGGAGATTGCAAATGAACTTTATGAATACTTTATATCTCAAATAGAATCTTACGGAATAAAAACAGGTACCGGAGAATTTGGAGCAATGATGCAAGTATCTTTAATCAATGACGGACCGGTGACATTTATGCTTGAATCATAATAAAATTACATTTTTCGTCTTAAAAAGCCTATTGTTACAACTTTATTGTACTTCTTTAAATATTCTTCATATGTTGGTGTTTCAAGTAAACTGTATGCAAAAAACTTTTCCATTTCATTATATATATTTTCATTTTTGTGAAAATCAGCTTCTATTTTTTCAAAGAATTTTTTATAATAATCAAACTTTTCTTCTGTATCAACTTTCATAAAGGGGTAAACACGGAAAAGTTTTAGCCTGTCATCGAGTTTATTGTGAGCTTTTAAGTAATCATAAATCATGGAGTATGCTCTTATATGTTGCAAATCTCTGTCATCAATCGCTTTTGCAACACCCGTAACGGATGTATTATTTACCGTGTAATGATATTTTTCTCCATAAAAAACAAATGTTTTTTCACAGTACATATTAACAATTGCATTAAAAACAACATCATCAGTTGCGTGAATATCTAAAAATCTAAGGTTATTCTTATTCAAAAAAGATTTACGATACATTCTTGCCCAAATAAAGCAAGGTGCATCATGAATTGTTGTAATTTTATCCAAATATTCACCATTCTCTTGAATTTGCGACATAGAAGGGTGTTTATAAGGTGTACTGATACCATTAGTTTCATTTACTATAGACAGATTTAAAACAATATCGCAATTTTCCTGTTCGATTTTTTGAACCATACATTCAAGATACTTTTCTTCAATGTAATCATCAGAATCAAGAAAATATATATATTCGCCTTGTGCATTATCAATACCGACATTTCTGGTAAGCGCAGCACCGAGATTATTTTCGTTATTGAAAATCTTTATTCGGTTATCTTTGTTTGCAAATTCTTCTAATATCTTCAAAGAATTATCTGTTGAACAGTCATTAATACAAATAACTTCAAAATCTTTGAAAGTTTGTTTAAGAACACTATCGAGTGTCCTTTTTATAAATCTTCCTGCATTATATATCGGCATTATTATCGAAACCAATTTTTTCATTACTTATCCTCTAAATTGTAGTTGTTTTCAGATAATTTTGTTCCATTTTTTGCTTTACTTGCGCCTGCTGAGCTTTTTTCACCCTTGCCATTCTTAATGACATTGAATCCTTATATATACATTGTTCTTTAATTTTATCAAAAAAGTCAGTATTTTTAGCATAATTCCACCAAATATATGTGTTATTTATAATGTCTGTAACTAAATCCGGAGAGAATTGCCAAGGCTTCATTGGACCTTCATAATGATACACTATTTTTTCATTTTCTGCATGTTTATTTTGAATTATGGAATTAAATCTTGTATCTAAATTAAAATATTTATTATTTGAAAATAAAATATTCAAAAGGTCTTGATCATTATGAATCATTCTGTCTTTATAATCATCATAAATATCTTTAAGCTTTTGTGTTATATTATTTTCTCGCCATTTTTTACAATCTATAAGTAATACACCGGAATTAAAATAATTATGCTCCATGTCAATATTCAGAGCTTTTTTTGTTTGAATGTCATAATAATAATATTCCTCACTCTTTTCAAATACTGCCCCTATTATATAATCATTTATATTTTGATTAAACAATTCTGCGATATCAATATTAACAATCAAATCAACATCCAAATAAATAGCTTTATCTATTTGCGGCTTTAAATGCGGAATTAATAATCGGACATAAGCTGCTTTTGAGACATGGTTTCTTGCACGACATTCTTGAAAAAGATTCTGCCCCGAAGGATCTATAAATTCTATAGTATTACCTGCATACTCTGAAACAAGTTCTACAATCATTGTTTTAAATCTATCTTCTATTCCGCAATCAAGTATATAAAAATCTACATCACTCTTTGTATTTTTACATACAGATTTTATGGTCACAGCGAGATATGGTACATAATTATTGTCAGAAGATAAAAATATAGGAATCATAAAACCTCCTCGCAAAAATGTTTATAAATAAACATCTTTTTTATGTATTTTTACAAAACTTTTCATTATTGCATAACCTTTATTATTTTCAATAAGATTGTCAGAGATATTTTCTTTAATAAATATAAGAGCTTCAGCTATTTCGTTAAAATTATTTGAACTGCACTTGTTTTTCATAGCTATTAATTGACAATAAACAAGACAGTTTAGAATCTTATCCAAACATTTTTGTTTAAATTCAGTATTTCCCTCCCTATAAAAATCACAATCCAGTAACTTCTTAAGAGCAGCTATTTGATTAGTAACCAATCCTTTATAATTATTCATAGCAGAACCATTTCTCTCCATACGATAATTATAGAGATGCTCCGGTAAAAATGAAAAAACAGGATTATACGACAAACACTCAAGCGCAAATAAAACATCTTCTGAAGGATGTAAATTTAATGGAAATTTTATTTTATTATCTTTAATTAAAGATGTTCTATAAACTTTATCCCATATATAAGTCATAAATTCCTCTGTATAATCAAGATAGTTTTTCCCTTGTTTTAAAACATTGTCTATTTTTTCTTCCTTTATATTATCCGGAATAATTTTTCCGTTCTTATAATAATTATGTCCAAATATAACTATATCAGAGCCATCTGTTAATAATTTCGATACCGCATTGTTAACTAAATCAGGTTCCCACCAATCATCCGAATCAAGAAATGCAATAAAATTCCCATCTGCAGCATATATTCCCGTATTTCTTGCAACACTTACTCCTTGATTTTTTTGTGATTTTAAAGTAATTCTATTATCTTGCTCGGCATATTTATTGAGAATTTTTAAAGAATTATCTGTGGAACCGTCATCAATACATATTATTTGTAAATTCTCATAAGTTTGATTTACAACACTATCCAAACACTGTGATAAATATTCTTCTACATTATATACCGGTATAATTACAGATACTTTGTTCATTTTTTAAATCTTTCTTAACTTTATTTTTTAAATTTTCTATTTGACAATAATTCAGAAAATTTTTATATTTTTGATATATTTCATATAATTTCATATTGTCTTTACTTTTTATAAAATCCAATATTTTATCGTATTTTATTCTAAAAATATCCTCTAACTCTGAACGGAGCAGACATTTTTCAAATAATTCAGTAAAAATTTCTATACACTTAATTTTCAATTCTTTGTCATTAGTCTTCTTTATTGTATAGTCTATCAAAAAATGCATATTTTCTACATAATGTATCAAATATACTTGTGAAGAAAGTTGCTTATTTAAGGCTCTATTGTACATTTCTGCTATATATAAAACTGTTTTATAAGCAGAGTCCATTTTTGTTTTGTCATATATTTCATCATTTAAGGAATTATGCCTTCGTATGTAGTAATAATTTACATTTCCTGCTATTTCTACTTTTTTAGTATTAAGAATTGCTTCATGTAAAAAAACAACATCTTCCTCAACTTTTAAATCCGGCATAAAAATTATATTATTATCAGATATAAATGGAAATTTAAAGATTGCAGATGGCAACTCGTATGTAAAATGGAATTTAGATTTTTCTACAATACGTTCATTTAATTTACTTATTTTAGTTTCCCCATTAACTTTTTCCTCGACTAAAACTCCCTTTGCAATATCAGCATCTGTTTCTTGAGCCTTTTTATATAATTCCTCATAAAAATTTAAGTCAATATAATCATCGGGATCGACAAACCCTACGTATTCACCGTTTGCGTTCTCTAGAGCAATATTTCGTGCATTGGCAACGCCTTGATTTACCGCTAAATCTATAATTTTGATTCTTTTATCTTTAGAAGCATATTCTTTTAATATATCAAGGCTGTTATCTGTTGAACCGTCATTTATGCAGATTATTTCGATATCTTTTAATGTTTGGTTAATTACACTATCCAAACTTCTCTGAAGATACGATTCTACGTTATAAACAGGTATAATGACAGATACTTTTGGGCTCAATTATATACACCTATACCATTTTAGCTTCACGACGGGCAACATCTTCTTTATCTTCGTTCAAAGATGATTTTTCGGGACTCCAACCCTCTTCTTCTTTAACTTCGTGAATTGGATCGGCAAGAAGAAGCTCTTGAGCATCATTGTATTCTTTGAGCTCCAAAATAAAATTATCTTCTTTTGCGATATTTTCATCAATATTAGGTTCCGCATTTGAGTTATTGGCAGGAATAATTAACTCTTTTTCAATCATTGCATCAAGAAATGCTTTAAAGTTTTCCTCTTCAGTTCCTAATGTTTTAATTTTTTCCCAAATTTTTTCAGTTGAAACACCGTTTGAGATATTTTCGTAAATTTGTGTTCCAAAAGCATTCATTCCATAGTAGATTCCTGTTTCCGAGTTAATAATAATTGCGATACCATCAGTAATATCCGCAAACATTTTGCTGTCGTTTAATTGATAATTAGCCATTCTTATACTCCTTTATAAATTCTTTTAAACATTCCACATTTTTAAAAATATTATTACACAAGTTTATTTTATAAAATTCATACTCCTTTACCATTTTAATTAGTTTTTGTATAGTATTTATATCATGAATATCATTCATTTGAAATATTGTTGAATGGATTAAATGTGTAATAGCTCGTCCTTTTTCCTGTTGCGTACATTCTTTTATGGACGGTTCTTTATCGGAAACAATTTCCGGAAACATACATAACTTTATGGGATATTTCTTTTTAAATTGATTATGAAAATTTGAAATATTTATCACATACTTATCTTTTCTAGCGTTATTGGAAATGAATCGAGTTCCGTCTAATCTGTCATATAGCTCATTATACATTCTAGGTGAAAGTGTAATTATAGAATAAATCGGGTGAGCATATAAATTATCACCTTCTTTTTCTAAAGTCAAATAGTCGTCAGACACATATTCAAACCCTTCTATCATGGCAAGAACAGCAAGAGTCGATTTTCCTCTTTGACCGCGCGCACAGAGTAAAATACCCTTATTATCCAATCCAACACAGGCACCGTGAACAAGATTTGTATTTGGAGTTTTTAAGATATTATTTAGTATTTGAACAAAAATATGTCCCTCTTTTATAAACTCTTCAGGATCAAGGTTTTTCACTCCATAAAAGTACGTATTAGATATTCTGTCATAAGAATTAATTACATCATGTGTAGAATTAACATTAAAAATAGGTTTAGTCTTGGAATATGTATTATCATAAATTGAGATTTGTTTTCTTACAATTAATTCTGCACGTAATTTTAGGTTAGTTTTTAAATCAAAATCAGATGAAATATATTTGATAGTTTGCTTAATGTCATTTACTTTCCATAAAATTATAGTTGTATCATATTTTTCTGCATTTTCTTTTAAGCTATACGCAAGCTGCTTTTGTATATGCGGAATAAATTCTTCAGAATAACATATTAAACGAACAGTCTTTACACCTAAATCGAGGTAAAAAATATATTTTACATCATTGTTTGATTTAATAAATTTTAGTAAATTATCGTTATACTCTCTTATTTTTTCTTGTATAGTTTTATTTGTTGTCATATTAATACATTTTCCTTTTTTAATATTTTTTTAACGAAATAAGGATTTTTTCTTATTATACTGCGTTTCAGTATAAAATATTTTGGCTTAAAAGACATATATTCCTTGAATAATCTTGGATTTTTTATAACATCTTGAACTTTTAGGGCATGACTATGTTCTTTCATTTCCCAAAGATAAAAACGTTTATAGAATAAAAGCAGGCAATAATCATTAAATTTTTTTTCAAATATTTTATTTTCTAATATTTTTACTGGCAATAAGTTTGGAATAATATTATTCAAAAATTCTATAGCTAAATACAATTGTGATTCTGTCTTTGTTTTCTTTGCATTGTCTAATACAATATTCCAATCAAAATTATTATCTAAATCAATTAAATATTTGCAATCGAAAAGATTGTATAAAATTCCATTTGAACTTGTTTTTCTGGAAAGATTTTTTACCATATTAACCAGTGATATAAATACAATATCTTCTTTAGACGGAACTAAAATATCATTCAATCCAAAAACATTACACTTTGTAGCACGTTTAAATAAATCATTAATAATGGATTTTTCAAACTTAACGTTATCGTTTTTCATTTCTATGTATTTATGTATATCTAGTAATCCTTCTTCAGTTCCTTTTGGATGAAGATCTATACTGTGTAATTGCCAATCAGCACTATAACCCATTTGTTCAGCTATTTTACCGGCTTTAATAAAGTCTTTTTCTCTCACTAAAATATCAATATCACCCATCACGCGAGATAATTCGGGACGAAGATATTTCATTACTCCGCCCTTTAGTATCAATATATCATTTATACCGTTTTTCTTATATTCTGAACATATTTTTATAAATGCAGAGATTAATTTCATATTATGGAATCTATAATATTGCATTAACCCTTTAAGTCTTGGGGAAACATATTCAGAAAATCTCAAATTCGGATGCTCTTTCATAAAATATGAAAGAAAAAGAGCCTTATGACCTCCTACAACTTCTATATCCCAATCTTTTAAAAATTTATCCACTTCTTCTTGGGTTGGATTTGTTGAAAAAATAAGATTTAAGAGCAACTCATCTTCTTTTGTAAGCAGTTCATCTTTAAAACTTTCTAACAGCTTTTTTGTAACATAAGTTATATCAAGGCATTTTGAATTATTTTCGTTGTTTTTAATCAAAATAGAATCATACTCCAGCATATTATAAATTTAACACAAATATAATATATTGTTACTTGCTGGGGAAAATATAACTCCAAATTGGGTTGCAATTTTCATCCAACAGGCAAATATATGTAATTCTGCATTTTTTGCGCTTTTTAGCTTTCATATCACCATATCCATATGTTATTGCGGGAATCATCTGTTCTCCTATTTTTTGTTGGTATTCTACAGTGTGTTCTTTTTTAACCGTAATGTGAACTCTTTCATTTCCTGTTTGTTTGCTGTATTGTTCTTCGGCAAACTTAGATGCTTCAGTTGCCCATACAGAAGTCATACACAAATAAATTCCCATTAGTAAAACAATTCTCTTCATATATCCATGCTAACATAATTTTAATTTAAGTCAATTTCTACATCTTAATTAGACATTAATTATTATGCTAATTAAATTTATACTCTTAATCAATATCTATAGGGCTTCTGTTAATTAAATTTATCGCTTCTCTTGCTGTAAATGCTAAATCCTCAGGAATGTTAGAAATTGTGCAGAATTGGCGAAGAACATCAATTACGCGTTTAAAAGTTCTTACGATATCACCTTCACCCATCTCAACCTCATCAATAATTGAATCCCATTCTGCTCCGTTTACCCACATTTCAATAAGAGGTGAGTAAAAACCGTTTATATACATCGGATCTTCTACCTCGTGGTCTTTTTGTTTTTTATCCAATGCACGTTTAATATCTTTAATTTTATTTAATCTTTTACGTACATTTGGCGAAAATGGAAGATGAGAGAATAAATCTGCCCTCATATCTTCTGTTGTAATTGCGCAAATTACGGATGCAAGTTCTGCCGGAGTAAGCCCTTCAAGAACTCCGGAAAATATTATAAGAGCCAAGAATAGTTCATTTTCTGAGCGAAGTTGGGATATGATTATGCCTTGTTCGTTTGGATAATCATCTTTTAGATAGCCATATTCCTCTAACACAGCTCTATGTGATAGAAACCTATTCCAGAAAATATCTTTTTGTTTTTCTATTTCTTTTGTGAGTTGTTTTTGTTTTGCATTATATCTGTTTAAAACTTCAATTGATTTCATATGCTTTTTAAATAGTTTGCAAGTATCACATTCGAAGCTGTGCATTCTATCAAGCATAATCTTATTTTGTCTGCCAAATTCTTTTGCTTCGTCACTTAATGGACGATTTTTTTTCTTTTCTTGTTTTTGAATTGTCTTAAATGTTCTTCTGTTTTGAACGTAAATCTCTCTAACTTTGTTATATTCTAATAAGTCAGAATTTGTTCTATTGTAGAAACAGCGGAAAGAATTACATTCGTCAATCATTTTTTGATTTTCAGCCTGCTGTTTTAAAAGAGGTTCTACTCTTGAATTTGATGAAAAATATCCAAAACTCTTTAATACAAGTTCTTTTGCTTCTTCTAATGTAAATCTTTGAAGCAAATTTAGAACCATCGAATAACTTGGCGAAAACTTGCTTTCAAGAGGATTCGCATTACTCAAGACAAGTTCTGCAACTTCTTCCGGAGTTTGGAAAGCTGTTCCAACTATTGTAACGTAACCTATTTCATCCATTCCTCTACGCCCTGCACGACCAGACATTTGCAGAAATTCACTTGGTGTAAGGGTTCTGTGTCCGGTATCTGTTCTTTTGCTTATGGAACTAATAACTGTTGAACGAGCAGGCATGTTTATTCCTGCTGCAAGTGTTTCTGTAGCAAAAACAACTTTTATAAGTCCCTTTTGGAAAAGTTTTTCAACCAGAATTTTCCAGCCGGGAAGAAGCCCTGCGTGGTGAGATGCAACACCTAATAATAAATAATCAATATGTTTATTCTTGTATAGATACGGATTCTCTGCTATATAATCATCAATAATTTGCCTAATTTCTTCCTGCTCTTTGGGTGTTACAAGACATAAATCCGCACATTTTTCCATTTGCTCATCGCATTTTTTTCTTGAAAAAGTAAAGTAAATTGCAGGAAGCATGTCTTTTTCGTGTAAAACTCTTACAACATCCTTAACCGTGTTACGTTTAGTAACAGGCTTTCCTTGTCTAAATTGTTTTTTCTCAGGACGGATTTTATTATTTAAAGCACCGCTTGGAGTCAAAAGCGGTAAAATTGTATGCGGTTGCGATGAGTCAAAATAATAAAATCTCAGTGGTACCGGTCTAAAATCTGTATTTACAAGCTCTGTCTTTGAGTGAACAGTGTTAATCCAATCAGTAAGCTTATCTGCATTTGCAACTGTAGCAGATAGTGCAATTATTTGAACATTTGTAGGGCAATAAATTATACTCTCTTCCCAAACAGTTCCTCGCTGTTCGTCATTCATGTAGTGAACTTCATCTAATATTACATATCGAACTTCTTTCATGTTATCCGTGACAGAGCCGAAGTTTGTACCATAAAGCATATTCCTAAAAACTTCTGTTGTCATAACAACGATTTGAGCATCACGATTAAAAGAAGTATCTCCGGTTAAAAGCCCAACTTTATCAGAACCGTATTGTTCGGAAAAATCAGAAAATTTTTGATTAGAAAGTGCTTTTAGTGGAGTCGTATAAAAAACCCTTTTATTATCACGCAAAGCGCAATGAATAGCATGCTGCGCGATTACTGTTTTACCTGCGCCGGTTGGAGCGCAAACTACTACACTTTTTCCGTCACTTATGTAATCACAAGCTTCTTTTTGGAAATCATCCAGCTCAAAAGGGAATTCGTACATCTAAACCTCTTTCTAAAATGATTATATCATAATTAAAGAGATTTTGTGATGTTTTATTATCTATGAATAAACAAACGGAGGTCCATTTTTTATCTCAAAAAGAATGTTATCTGCTATAACTTTAAGTTCTTCAGTCTGTTTTCCTTCTTTTTTTTGCTTTATAAATTCTCTGCATAAAGGCTCTATCGCAGAATCCTTTTTAGCTTTAAAATTCCTCAATTCAGTAGCTACCAATCTTTTTTGCAAATTAAGTTCAATATCTGCTGAGTATTTTTTAACTTGAACTTCTTTTATTGCTTCTGCTGCAGATTTTCCGCCATAAGCTAGCGCGGAAATTCCGGCAATTCCACAAAAAAGATTTTTAAATTGTGGGTTTTTAGGATTCATAAGCCAGTCATAAAAAAATGAAAGATAATCATTTACGTGAGAGAAATATGTTATTTTATTTCTTCCGGAACCTCCTATCATTGGATTAACTTTTTCAGTCGCCCGATTCATCGATTCTTTAAGGTGCTTAATAAATTCATTCTTTTCATTAGGAGCTAATTTCATTTTTTTGACAAACTCTTCTATTTCATTTGGGGTTGCATAAACAGAATCAAGCATGTTTTCTATTAAAAATTTATATGCATTTTTCCCCGACAAAATTTCGCTATTATGTCCCTCTATGTTATTTATAGATTTTCCTCTATTAAATTCATTTATAATAAAATTTATCCCCTTTTTCGTATTTTTTATTTCATTTTTTATATACTCATCACTTTTTCTTATATTATGAAAGGCAAAGTATCCTAAAGCTGATATAGCAGCCATTGTTGACAAACCTAGTCCATACATTATTAAATCGTCTTTATCATTGGAAGTATGTGGAATTTTTTTACCTTTAAAATTAAGTTCATTGGTAAAAAGTTTAGCTTTAGAAGCTAGCATACTTCGTATTATTTGTAATTTCCCGGAAAAACTTTGCGTTTCTACAGCGATTAAGTTTTCCTGTAAGTTTTTTTGAATATTAGCTTCTTGCTTTTTTACCCAAACTTCTTTAAATCCGTCAATAAAAATTTTCCCCATAAAAGCCATTGCCCCGAGTGTTATTACACCTATAGAAGCAAGAATAGTTTTCCTGTTTGGAGATTGAATCATCGAAAAAATACTTTGATGTATTTCGTTGTTAATGCAGTGATTGCGGGTAATTCCCGGTAATAAATACTGCTTTGAAGACTCTAATTTATCCCTTGAAAATTTTTTCATCATGCCGGTAAAGCCGAAAATTAGTCCCATAACTCCAATCGTAACACCACAAATCGGATAAATGGGATTTTTTCTCGATAAGTCTTTTTCTTTTAGTTTTGGAGGTAAAGCAATTTGATTTTTTGATATTACAAGAGCATCATATGTTTCATCTAATGATAAATTAGGGTCTTTGACATACGAATTTACAATAACTCCCTCTTTATTAAAGTAGTCATTGCGTTTTTGTGTATTTGTCATATTTTTTTGATGTCTTGTACTTTCAAGATCTTGATTTATTTTCTGAATCATTTTTTCTCTTTAAAATCTTTTGGATAAAAGTTTTAAGTCTAAAAATCTTTTTATCTTCATCTATTTTTGTTTCATCGTCTTTTGTGTTTTCTCTTTTAAAAATTTTAAATAAAGTTTTTAAATTAGATTTAACAACACTTATAAATTCTGAAACTTTTTTCTCTATAAAAGCTTTTGCTTCACCAAATATTGCATTCAATTTGTCTTGAATATCAATAAATTTATCCCTAATCTGAATAAACTTTTCAGTAATGTTATTCATTGTAGCCAGTATGCCGGCTGCGATTTTAATGATTGGAACTAATACAATATTTATTGTAACAGCAATAGGTTTTAATAATATATTGTTTTGAATTTTTGTAACAAATTCTGACATTTTTTGTGCCAAATTAAGCATACTAATTTCAAATGCTTTAAGCGATTCAGCTCTTTGTGCAAGAGTTTGTTCGTGGAGTTTTTGTTGAGCTTCACGAGCCTTCATCATTGCGCCAATCATAGCGCATTCGTGATAACTCATCTCACCGGGCTTTTGAATCCGTTCTCCCGGTCTTAAACCTCCGCCTCCCATGCCGGAGCAAATTGGACACGCACTTGGTGATACACCATGCGGACAAGTTCCTGCTTTATTTGTATTTATGCTATGAATAGAATTTGACAACTTACTAAAATTCCTCTGCTACAATACCGCAACAGAAGAATACTAATTAAAACCTAAGTTTTACTCGAAACCTGGTTTGTTAGGTATTAGGAATTTTGTATAGAAAAGGTTTTTATTTTACACCAAGTATTTACCCCTTAAATTTACCCCTTAAATTTACCCCTGATATTTACCCCTGGTATTTACCCCTGGTATTTACCCCTCCTATTTACCCATTCTATTTACCCCATGGTATTCCGGCTTTAACGGTTGCGGTACAGCCAGGGACTTTCACCCTTTGTTTCCCTATTAACTTTTATTTAATAATAATCTATTCATAAATAAATGTAAAGTTGAGAGAGGATGAAAAAGAGTAGAGATGCGTAAATTAAATATATTGAAATTTCATATTGATTCGAAAAATATTGTTTTTAAAAATAAAGCTATAGCTGAATTTATGGTCATAATTGTAAATTTTTGTAACAATTTAGAAAAAAAGTGTTATTTTTTTTGAAAAATATGGAACTAAATAAACATAAGACCGTAGGAAAGAAAAAAAATACTACGTAAAACCAAAACAAAAAAATCCATAT
>CAJOOM010000067.1 GCA_905236775.1 Candidatus Gastranaerophilales bacterium | reverse complement strand
CCCGCACACGACCTGAGTTTCACACACTTTAGGTCGTGTTTGAAAAAGTTCGAAAAATTGTCATTTTTCGACTTTTTCCGCACACTCGTTTTTTAAAAAAACATTTTCCATTTTCCATTCCCTTATTGCCTTTTAAAAAACAACTTTCTATTTTCCTATTGTCCTGCTTTCTTGCTCACTTTGACATATTTTTTCTTGTCGGGTTCGTAGGTTAGAACTTCAGTTCCTTTGTCATTAACACTAATTCTTATTGAATTATTGATATCTGTTCTTAAAATTTTGGAATTTCTAAGAGTTTCTATTGTATATATTGACGGATGACCGAATTTATTTTCTCCGGTTGAAACAATTGAATACTTTGGATTCAAATATTCTGCCAAATCTTTATTTATAACTCCTGAAGCTCCGTGATGACCTACTTTTAGAACGGTTAAATTTTTAGGAAGATTATTTTTAAGCTTGTATAAAGTTTGTATTCCGGCATCACCGGTAAACAACATAGTAAAATCTTTATAGGTTATAAGTGTAATAATAGAACTTTCATTATCTCCAACTCCTGCAACTCCATTGACTATATAATTTTTTATTATCAAGTCATTATCGGAATATACAATCTGATTGTTTTGTGCCTCTTTTATTTCTGTATGACGATTTTTTGCGGTTTTATAAATCTCTTTTGCTGAATTTGATGGATGTGAAGCTGAATTTACGTATATTTTATTAACTATAAGATTTTTAACTAAGTCAGCAGCTCCTCCTGAGTGGTCATTATCGAAGTGTGTAACAATAATTGAATCAAGATTTTTGATTCCCTTATCTTTAAAATATTTTAGAATAATTATTTCTGCTTGTGATTTCCCGCCATTATATCCGCTTTTTCCGGTGTCAATCATTATATGTTTATTATTGGGGGTTTTTATCATAAATGCGTCAGCATTTCCAACGTCAAAAGCTGTTATCTCAAGATTGTGATTTGGAATTGATATCATTGATATTAATAGAACAACGGTAAACGCAGGTAAAGTATATTTTATAATATTAAAAAACTTTTCACGGAAATCTTTATCCCAAAAAGCTACAATATGCATTAATATTATGTAGTAAATTATAATTTGAAATGGAGAGGGATGTGTAGTTTGAATCGTAGAATTAGGGAGATTGCCCCAGAAATCTGAAATATTTATTAGTAAAGTAATAAGCGGATTAAGAACGAAATCAAACCCTTTGCATACCAAATCTGCTATAGGTGTAATCAGAGATAAAAGTGAGCTTATAAAGCCGCCAAAACTTATAACAGAAAGAAAAGGAACACTCATGATATTTGCAAAAACCGAGTAAATGCTTATATTATTGAAGTAAAAAATTTGAATAGGAATTACCCATAGTTGCGCAATTATAGGGATAAAAATAGAACCAATTATCCAATTAACAATTTTATATTTACTTTTAATCAAATACGGAGTCATGATAAGCAAACCGAAAGTAACTACAAATGAGAGTTGAAAACCGACATCATTAAGATACATCGGGTTATAAATAAGCATTAAAAATCCGACAAATGATAAAAGAGCAATACTATGGGCATCACGGTCTATAAGTTTTCCTATAAGTACAAATAATAGCATTAATGCGGCTCTTAAGACCGATGCGCCAAGTCCTGTCATAAGTACATATGCTATAACCGCCAGAATGCAAACTCCAATATTAATCTTGAACGGAATTTTAAAGAAATTTAAAATTAAAAAGAAAAACGAATAAATAAAAGCTACGTTCATACCGGAAGCAGCAAGAATATGCAGTAAACCGGAATTCACAAATGATTGTTTAATATTATCAGGAGGAGAAACTGCATCATCGCCAAATACTATCCCGCCAAGTATTTCCAAGTTTGGAGAATTCAAATAGTTAGAATGAATTTTTAAGATTTTTTCCCGATAGTTGTTAATGTTTTGTAAAATCTTTTCAGTTTTCGTATTTTCAATATTTAATTTTTCGTAACATGGAATGTCCAAATCACGCATAGAATAAGGATTCCTACCGTAAAACACAGCATATGTACTATAATTTCTTAAATAATTTCCGTAATTAAATTGAGATGGATTTCCGGCTTTAAACGGTGTTGATAATCTTCCGCGGATTTTATAAGAATCATAAATGTTAAATTTTTCATCGGTGTTAAGAGTCACTAAAACTTTCTCTTTGTCAAAATATTGTTCTAAATAATCGTACTCAATTTTATTAACTTTAAAGAAAAATTTAGTTTTTCCGTCTCCTTTATGCTCGGGAATTGAAATTATTTTACCGTAAATAGTAGAATTTATAGGCGCAAGATTAAGAATTGAATCGGTGTCTTTTAGTCTTAACGATGTATTAACGATTCCAAAATAAAAGATAAAAAACCATATGATGATTATTTTTAATGGGAAATAGTCTTTTAATAATGCTGTGATTAATGATAGTGTTATTATAAAAACAAAAAGAATTTCATTTCCGCTTGTCACACTTGATATAGCAAAAATGTATAAACAAACTGTTACCAGCATCAAAAGGTTTTTATTTTCACGTATGGCAGAAAATATTTTCCTATGCATTGTTTAATTGTAACATAAAGAGGATGGGTTAAAATGAAAAGCATAGAAAATAATTTATGATAACAAATAATTTGTTTCCGTATTCTGAATGTGAGCTTTTTTATACCCTTTGGGAATTGTAATATATATATATACGGTTTTCTTTTTTAATCCGCTTAATCCAATTATCGTAGTATCACACCCCAAGTTGTCATGTACAAAGTTAAACAAACTTTGAATTTTATTTTTCATATATTATCCTTTCTGTGCTATAATGACAATATGAATTTAATGATTTTTTTATTTTAGTCAATAAAAAGGAGTAAAAAGATGGGAAAAGTTACAAAAGATATGGGAATTATAGAAATAGTACAAGCACATCCGGAAGCAGCTATGGTATTTCAAAAATACGGAATGGGCTGTTTAGGCTGTGCTGCTGCAAGATTTGAAAATCTGGAAGCCGGAGCTAAAGTTCACGGATTTGATGCAGATGCAATGGTTGCGGAAATTAATGAATTGATAGGCGAAGAATAATGGCATCCATAAAAACATTTATCTTGCAATGTTTTTCTGTTGACGGTATTAAACAAATGCTTGATTCGCATAAGTAAAAGAGTGTGCGGAAAAAGTCGAAAAATGACAATTTTTCGAACTTTTTCAAACACGACCAAAAGTGTGTGAAACTCAGGTCGTGTGCGGGATAGCACACAACCTGAGTTGAAACCGTTCTATGGAGATTGCGAGAAAAATTTTAATT
>CAJOOM010000066.1 GCA_905236775.1 Candidatus Gastranaerophilales bacterium | reverse complement strand
TAATCTTTTTGTAAATACGCTTTGAGTCCTGCAATTTGACACGGAGTCCCTGAAAATAGAACATTTTTTCCTATTTCTAACAATTCTTTAATTTTTTTATATATCTCTCCATTTATATAACTTTGTAGATACTTAGAACCTTGCAGTTTGTATAAGTCTTTTTTGTCACTTATAATAACATGTTCGACTTTTCTAAAATCATCACTAAAAGATGCTCCGCAAACAATTCCTCCCAGAGACAAAATGTATTCCGCTAATATCCTAAAAACTCCTCCGGAAGAGCTTTTCATTCTGACATTATCTTCACATTTTACTGCGAATGCTTTTATTGGAGTATCAAGTTTAACATCTTTGCACTGCGGGCATATTTGTTTGCAGAGATTGCAATGATTGCATTTATTTTTGTCAATTTGTGCAATGTAAAATCCCTCGCTATTTTTTTCTATTGTAATTGCTTTTTGCGGACAAATATTAGCGCAAGAAACACATCCTGTGCATTTCACTTCAAACATTAATACTTTCCTCTATGGTATTTCTTAAATTTTCAAGTGATTTATTATATAAATTATTTGATAATACTTTCAAATTTTCCTGCATTTTTTGATATTCTGAATTATTCATATCAATTGCTTGTTTCATTGCTTTATACAAATCTTCGTTTTTCGAATAAATAATGCTGTTTTCATTATTTAAAAAATGAGGAGCTGCAAATTTTTCATGAATCAAACAAGGTTTTTGAAAACCATATACAAGTTGATAACTTCCGGATGTTCCAACAGTTATATATCTGTCGTGTTCAGGGTTTTCAGGGTCTAAAAGCGGCAAGAAGAAATCAGATTTATTTAACCTTTTATACATTTTATTGTATTTCAATCTACCAAGAAAATGTATTTTTTGTTTTAATTCAGGATTATTTATTTCTAATTTACCGCGTCCTATAACAACAACTTCAAAATTATCTATGCCGTTATCAAGCAGCGACCGGCATGCGTTTAGAAGAAGATTATGATTTTTCCTTTCTGTTTCAACTGCACCAACTATAATAAAAGATGTAGTTTTGTTTTTATTATGCTGTTTATAACATCCAAAATAGCTTGTATTAACCATTTTAGCGCCAAAACGTGCTGAATATTCCGGTAGTCCAATAAATTTATATTCTTTTTTTTCGTCTAACAAATCTAAATGATGTTCTAATAGAATTATTTTGTTTTTATCAATTTTATTGCCTTTAAAATAATCAAATACGAATCTCTCATGTATTCTTGGAGAATCATAATAAACTCTTGATGACGTAAAAATAATATTACGATATTTATTTAACTTTTCTGACTTAATAATTTCTGCATATTGAAACAGATTAAATGTAAAAACTTTTAAGTTTTTGAACATTTTAAGAGGTTTTTGATTTTTCATCTCATCTGTGATTAATACTTCACAATTAAATCCCAAGTCTTGACAATATTTGATAATTGACGGTATAACCTCACCATGTGAGTTACTTGGTTCTGTTATCAATATCGTATTATTTTTAATTTTACGATTCAAAAAACTTCTAACTTGCATTTTCTTATATTTTGCAGGTATTAAATAAAAGAATTTTGAAAAATTTGTTAAAACAATTAAAGTTTTGTATAATTTCGGAAAAAACATTTTACCTCACATTTTTTAATATTTTACTGGCATACTAATTTCATTATTTTTATTTTTTTTATCAAATTCTTGTAATGTGCCAAAATTTTTGAATAAAATGGCGATATAACAAGAGTTAAACTAACTGTTTGCAAGTCTTCTTCGCTGTAATCTCTTTTTACTTTATCATAATATTCATTAGGCTCAATTAATTCATATGTCTTATAAACATTCACACGGCTGCCATATACGTCTTTTGCAATTTGTATAATTTTACTTGGTACAAATTTTGAAGTATTATCAGAAAAAAGAAAATCTACTATTTTTTCAATATGTTCTTTCGGTAGTCCTTTTCTTATTAAATTTTCGGTATATTCTTCTTTTGTATGCAAAGTTAAGTGTTCCCAAGGTTCAAAGGTTTTTATTTCATCACAAAACTTATAGAATTTTTCCGGAGTTTTTACCCAAATGTGGTGTCCGCAATGACAAGTGTACATAGGATTTCCTTGTAAATATGCAAATCCTTGCGGTTTTAGCATTCTTTTTACTTCATTAAATAAATCTTCAACATTTAAAACATGTTCAAGTAATGCTATCCCAAAGATACAATCAAATTTATTATTTTCAAATTTTACTTTTTCACCAAAATCTTTTATAACTTTGATTCTATTATCCGGTGAAACTAAACTGTCCGGGAAAAGCGGATTTGCACAATATACTTCTTTCGCACCGCGTTTTATAAATTCTTGAGCAACAGCTAGCTCCATATCAGCACCAATCTCAAGTATTGTTTTACCTTGTAGATTGTCCATTCCTATTTTTTTCATAAAATCATTTATTAACGGTATATGATAATCTCTCACTTGATTACCCCCAAATTTCTTTCAACAAAGTCAAAAATGTTTTCTTTACCAGTGGTTTTATTGTTATTTTAGTATTTACAAACTTATTGAAATACAAATCTTCAATTATAGGTATATAAAACTTTGTTGCTACAAGTATGTAATCAGGATTCAAGTTTTTAATTTCTTCTATTGAATAAACTTTATATCCTAAAAACGTTTCATTTTCACCATGTTCGTCAAAGCGTTTGTCAGAAATTCCGATAATATTCAGTTTTGATAAATCGTAATATTTATTTATAGCCTCTAAAAATACTCCCGCTCCATACAAAACAACAGATTTCCCTTTTAATTTTTTATTCAATTTTTCAAGATGTTTTTTAAAGTTAAACTCTTCTAAATAATTATATGATACAAACTCATCCTTAAATTCTTCTTCAAATATAGAAATAATCTTGTTTGAATCAACCTCTAAATTCTTTGTGAGAAAACCAATTATGGGTTTTGCTCTCTCAAGAGTTATTAAAATGTAATCAAATTCTGTGTTTTTTATATCATTAGGTTCAATTGCCTTTATTCCCGAATAAATATTTGTTTTTTGCGTTTCAAACTTTTTGTCTGAAATTGCTACGATATCCAATTTTTTTGCCAAATTAAATTTTTTATTCAAATTTGTAAATCCAAGTCCTGCACCATATATTATAACTTTTTGACCAGAAACTTTTGATATAATACTATTCATCTTATCTTCAAGTGATTTTTCTTTAATAATCATATCTAAGAATTTGCTCATCTAAATTCCTCCGTTTTATTTATATTTGTTCCATTTTTATATTTTCTTGTTTTGTTTCATTTAAAAATTCTTTTATCGTTAACTGATTATTTTTAGGAAAATTTACAATAGTAGTAATCAGCAAATTAGGATTTAATTCTTTTAACATTTCCGGCGGATAACATACGTAATTCCCAATTTTTTTATTATGTTTTGCGGGAGATTTATCTATTATTCCTACAACTTTTTTACTTTTTATATGGTATTTAGAAATAAAATTTTCCAAAAATAAACTTGCCCCCCAAAAGACAATTCGTTGATTCTTATTAAAAAGAATTTGTTTAAGCAGCCACAATTCTTTTTTTAATCCGGCAAAAGGCGCTAAATAACAACTCGGCATATTTATGAGCATAACAAGCGCATAAATACTTTTTACAAATTTATTTCTTATCTTACTAAACCATAATATCAAGCACTTTTGTTTGCAAGAAGTAAACTCTTTTTTTATTTTGTTATATACTTTGTGTTTTTTTAGAATCTTTTTTTTCTCATCAAAAGCTTCAAATATTTGTATTTTATTAAAATCATTACTATAGCTTGTTGAAGTTTCAGAATACATTCTATAAAAATATCCGAAATCTTTTATAATTGAGATTCTCCTTGCGCTTAGCCAGACATTAAAGAAAAATATTCCGTCTTCATAATTATGTATATTTTCAGGGAATTTTATCTTGTTTTTATCAACAAGTTCTCGCTTAATAATTTTATTTACCGGATACACGCAAATATCCATAAGAAAATCAAGTGTTTCATTTGGCGAAAATACTCTTTCAAAAAATACTTTAGGGAAAATATCTAAATTCGCATAAGTATTGGACTCCGAAAACTCATTGCTGTTGTTATCGTTATATGTTGTAACCGCGCACATTGTTATATCTGAATCAGTTTCTTTTGCTTTTTTGTATAATTTTTCATACATATCTAACTCGCACCAATCATCTGAATCGACAAAACCAATGTATTCCCCGCAAGCAGCACTTAAACCGTAATTTCTTGCAGCACTTTGCTTTTTATGATTTTGAGTTAGTATTTTTATTCTATTATCTGCTTGTTGGTATTCTTTTAATATTTCTAAAGAGTTATCCGTAGAACCGTCATCAACACAAATAATTTCAATCTCTCGTAATGTTTGATTAATAACACTATCCAAACACTGCCTTAAATACATTGAAGTATTAAAAACAGGTATTATGATTGAAACTTTTATCTCTTCCATAAAAAATATAAACTCTTAAACTTATTTACTAAATATCCCCTTTTGCTATGATAGTACACAAAAGCCCTATTGTCAATTTTACATGCTTTGAAATTAAATGCTATAATATAGCTATGGGGAAGTTTGATTTATTTAACAAATTTAATAGTGCAGTTGTTATAATTAACGAGAGCAGAGAAACTGTCTTTAGAAATAATGTTTTTAAGCGGTATTTTAAAGATTATGAAAACATTAAAAAGTTTTCTCATAAACTTGATTACAAAGTTTATCCGCTTGAAAGCAGCAACATGGACGTTCTTTCTCCAATATTGCAAGCACTAAAATCAAAAGAGGATTTTTCTGCATATGTAACATACCAAACTTATGATAACAATCCTTTATTCTTCGATTTAAATTCAACTAAAAGGGGTAAATATACTGTAATTATATTTACTGACGTAACTGCAAAAATTGAATTTAGTAATTTACAAAAACAAGTTCAAAATTCTAATAAAAAAATTAATTTACTTGAAGAAGAAAATAAATCTATTTCAAAAATTAAACTGCAAGCCCAATCTCAAGCAATGAAACTTCTGTTATTAAACAATATATCTAATATAATAAGAGAATCAATAGATATTTCCGTTATCTTAAAATCTGCGCTTAAAGAACTTTCTGAAATGTTTGGCGCATTCAGGGCTTATTATGCTGTGTACGAAAATCAAAATTTTATCATAAAAGAATCTATAAAACCAAAAGATAAAAATAAAAAAATAACTTTTGATAAAGGTGTTAATGATTCTATAAATAATGGCAAAGTCTCTTGTATGACTTGCAGAAAAGAATACCAGGAAGCCGATACATTTAAAGAAAATGTTCAAAGAATTGTACTTCCGATATTTCATTTAAGCAAACTAATAGGAGTTATTGTTCTTTCCACAAAACAAAAAATCAAGCTGGATGATACTTTAGAACTCTTAGAAGGAGTTTCTTCTCAGCTTGGGAATGCAATAATTCAAGCGGAATTGTACAAAAATAATGAACAAATGGTTAAAGATTTAACAAAAACTCTAAAGGAACTTAAATCAACACAACTTCAACTGATTAATTCGGAGAAAATGGCTTCACTTGGTCAGTTGGTAGCAGGTGTTGCACACGAAATTAACACTCCTGTTGCTTCTATCAAGTCAAATAATGAACTTTCCAAAAGAATAATTAAGAAAATCGAAGACAAAGATGTCGCAGAACTCTTATCTGAATTAAATTCTATCGATAATGAAGCAATTGAGAGAATTAATCGTCTGGTTGTATCTTTGCGCAAATTTGTACGACTCGATGAAGCTGAACTTCAAGAAGCAGATATTAATAAGGAATTAGATTTAACCTTGGATTTAATAAGACACGAAACTAAAAACGGAATAGAAATCATAAAAAAATATGGCAAACTGCCTCCGATAAAATGTTATCCGAACATGCTAAATCAAGTTTTTATGAATATTCTTGTAAATGCAACTCATGCGATAAAAGACTGCAACAATAAGAGTTTCAAGAATAATAAAGGGGGACAAATTACTATTGACACAAGTTTTAAAAAACATAATTTGATAGTAAAAATAAAAGACAACGGTTGTGGAATAAAAGAGCCGCAAAAAATATTCGATATCGGATATACAACAAAAGGTGTTGGGGTCGGAACCGGCTGGGGACTTGCAATTTCACAAAAAATAATAGAAAAACATAAAGGAAAAATTGATGTAAAAACAAAAATAAATCACGGAAGCGAATTTTGTATTACTATCCCTAGTGAGTAATAAATATTAAAAAATGTAAATAGCCAGTTTTATTAATATTGCTGATTATCAACCAAATATAAATTATAAAAATATTTAAGTTTTGTAAAAAAATCTGACAGGCTAATCACAAATATGAAAAAATATGTTATATTAATAAAGCTAGATTAAGTGTAAAAGTTACCCTAAATAAAAAGGTTTGTAACAAAAACTTAACAAATTAAAAAAAAATAGCAATTTTTTAAACAAAAAATACTTTATATAACTGTGTAGAAGTTAGATAACCATGTTTACATTGGAGGTAAAGTGTATGACAATTACAGTTAACAGCAAAAAAAAGCAAGTAAAGAAAACTTTTCAAGAATTGATTAATGACTTGATGGGTTCCAGTTCTGAAAAGGTTCGTTATAATGCTGCTCGAGTTCTTGGAGAGATGGGCGATTCAAAAGCTGTAGAGCCGTTAATAAATGTTTTGAAAAACGACAAAAACGGTTCAGTTCGTTTGTATGCTGCTCGTGCATTAGGAGAACTTGGAGATTCAAAAGCGACAGAACATCTAATCGAATCTTTACGTGAAGACAGAAACGTAGATGTTCGAGTTCGTGCAGCACGTGCACTAGGTAGATTAGGTGGCAAGATTGTTGTTGAACCGCTTGTTGAAGCTTTGAATGATGAAAATTCACAAGTTTGTATTACAGCAACAGATGCCCTTATTGAAATTGGTGATGTTGCAACGGATGCTTTAATGAAATCCTTAGATCACGAAAAAGTAAACGTAAGATGTGATGCAACTCGTGCTTTAGGCGAAATCGGAAATAAAAAATGTGTTGATAAAATTATCAACATGTTATATGACGAATGGGTTAATGTTAGAATTTATGCAGTAACTTCATTGGGTAAGTTAAATGATAAAAAAGCAGTACCAGCTTTAATTGATGTTATGAAAAATCGTTCAGAAAACGATTTAGTAAGAGCTGGTGCAGCAGCAGCTTTAGGTGTACTTCGTGACCAAAGAGCATTACTTCCTTTAAGAGAATTAATTATGGAAGCTGAAGAGCTTGGTGAATTAGAAGATACAGCTTTGAAGTCATTTAAGAAAATTATGGCAGCAAACTGGCAAGCAATTCCTGGCGCTACTCAACAAAAGAAAACAGCTGCTGTTTAGTATTCAATTATTTAGTAAAAAAATGGTGTTCCAAATTCGGGACACCATTTTTTATTTGATTAAATTCTTATTTACCCCCTTATTTACCCCTTATTTACCCCTGTTCTAGGATATAATTCAATAGTGTTCTTACTCCGGCGCCGGTTGCTCCTGAGATAAATTCTTTTTGTGGTTTTTCTAAGAAAGCTGTTCCTGCAATATCAATATGCGCCCATTTTACGTCCTTTACAAATTTTTGCAAGAACACACCTGCAGCAGAAGCACCACCCCAGCGAGAGCCAGAGTTTTTCATATCAGCAACATCTGATTTAAGTCCGTCAAAGTATTCTTCCCATAAAGGAAGTTCCCAGAATCTTTCACCATTTCTTTTAGCTGTCTCGATAAGATTGTGGACTAAAGCTTCATCATTGCCCATTATACCGGAGGCTTGTGTTCCTAATGCTACCATACAAGCACCGGTAAGTGTTGCAAGGTCAATAACTTCATCAACGCCAAGTTCACAAGCATAGCAAAGAGCATCGGCAAGAGTTAATCTTCCCTCCGCATCAGTGTTATCTACCTCAATTGTTTTACCATTTTTTGCTGTAAGTATGT
Organism: Candidatus Gastranaerophilales bacterium; assembly: GCA_905236775.1. Taxonomy (GTDB): domain Bacteria; phylum Cyanobacteriota; class Vampirovibrionia; order Gastranaerophilales; family Gastranaerophilaceae; genus CAG-196. The sequence continues at coordinate 13,882 of CAJOOM010000066.1, read as the reverse complement.
CTCCTGGTTTATAAGCTTTTCCACTTGGCATGTTTTCACAGGCAGCAATTATACCGTGAACTTCAACTTGCGGGTTAAATTCTCTTATTATACTCATAACACCAAGTACGCAAGCTGCACCTGACATATCATCTTTCATGGTAAGCATTGATGATGCAGGTTTGATATCAAGTCCGCCTGAATCAAAGCAAATACCTTTACCAATAATTGCAATTCGTTTTTTAGGATTGTCACAAGTGTATTTCATATGGATAAATTTAGGTTCTTGTTCACTTCCCTGTCCTACAGCAAGAAATGCTCCCATGCCCATTTTTTCACATTCTTCTTTATCATAAACTTTTGTTTCTAAGCCTGAAAAGTCTTGTGCAATGTTTGCAAGTTCAGTTGGTGTAGCAAATTGAGCAGGTTCGTTTGCAAGATTACGCGCAAAAGCCATTGCTGTTGCAATCTTTTCTGCTTTCTTTACTAAATCAAGATTTGCTTGAACGTAAACCTCTTCAACATGATTATTCTTTTTCTCAGACTTATATTTATCAAATTTGTAATCTGCAATATATACGCCTAATGTAAATTGTTCTGAATAGTCAAAATCAACTCCATCAAAAGCAAACGAAACTTTTTTTGCTTCCATTTGCATAGCTTTTTTAATTGATTTTGCAATTGCTTCTCTAAATTTATTAGGGCAAAATTCTTCTTTTTTACCAAAACCAAGAACAAGAACTTTTCTATACGGTGCATCTCCATAAGTAGGTAATAAGTAGGTTTCACCAAATTTTCCCTTAAAATTATCCTCTTCAATAGCATATTTGTTAGCTAAATCGTTTGTAGTTTTTTCTCCCTCAAATTGGTTAACTACAAGGATATCAGCTTCCACAGAGGCTGTGTTTTCTACAACTTTAATCTCCATAGTTATAAAACTCCTTTCCTTTTTATAGTATTGTACATAATTAGAAAACAATTTGAAATACTCCGGTTATATTAAAAGATTTATCATTAACAGAAATAAAAAGTTTTGTTGTATGATATAAGAAAGCGATTTAAAGGAGAGAAAATGCTAAGAGGACCTTTTTTAGACAGAAATTGGATGGGTGAAAACAAAGATTACTCAACATCAAATATAGTTATGCTTGGACTTCCTTTTGACGGAACTGTTTCATACAGACCCGGTTCGAGGTTTGCTCCAGAACAAATTAGACTTGCAAGCTGGGGCTTAGAGGAGTATTCTCCATATTATGATAAACATCTTGAAGATTGTAATTTCCATGATGCGGGCGATATAGAATTTCCTCTTGGAAATACAGAAAAATCGTTGCTTTATATAGAACAAAACGTTGAAGATATTTATAAAGACGGTAAACGAGTTTTTGGAATTGGCGGAGAGCATTTGGTTACTCTTCCTGAGATTAAGGCTGCATCAAAATTTTATGATAATTTGGCAATAGTACACTTTGATGCACATACAGATTTAAGAGAAGAATATTTAGGAGAAAAACTTTCTCATTCCGCAGTTATAAGACATTGCGGGAATATAGTCGGATTTGAAAACCTTAAACAAATTGGCATTCGTTCAGGTATGAAAGGTGAATTTGAACTAATGAAAAAATATAACACTAAAGCATTGCAATATAGCGATTTAGATGTATTAAAAGATAAAAGCATTTTTGTAACCGTCGATTTGGATGTTTTGGATACTTCTATCATGCCGGGAACAGGTACCCCTGAAGTTGGCGGCTTAACATTTAACGAACTTATGGGATGGTTTAAATATCTTTCCAAATTTAATATTGTAGGAGCGGATGTTGTTGAACTTGCGCCTGATTATGATTCAAGCGGAGCTTCTACAGCCGTTGCAACAAAAGTTATAAGAGAACTTTTAATGACGATGTAAATATAATAATTTTATAAAATTATTGTTGAATCATGATAGCAAATATGCTATCATGATAATAATATGACTAAACGAGAAAAATTGATTCAAAAAATTCTAAAAGGTGATACTAATATATCTCCGGAAGAAGCCATGAAGATATTGATTAACTTAGGGTATGTAGCAACTCCTCCGTCTGGTGGAAGTTCGCATATTACCTTTAGAAAATTTAATTCAATGCCTATTACGTTAGTTTTAACTCAAAATCCGTTAAAACCTTACATGATTACAAAACTACAGACAGCACTTAAAAATGAGGGGTACTAAAATGAAAAAAGACTTGAAATACTATCTTAAATTACCGTATAGTTACTCTATAAAATGGAGTGATATTGATCAGTGTTATCTGGGAAGTATTGCTGAAATAGAAAAAAATATGACTTGTGGTAATACTCCTGAAGAAACAATGTCAAATTTGAAAGAAGCTTTAAAAGCCTATATAAAAACAAGCTTAGATAATAATATGCCAATTCCTGAACCAATTAAAATTGATAAGTATAAAGGTACAATAACTTATAGAACTACAAGCACAAAACATTATTACATTGTACAATTTGCAAATGATTTAGGTATAAGTGTAAATGCTTTAATAGATGAAGCTGTTGATGAAAAATTACGAAAAAAACAGCTAAGTTATTAAGTTTATTTAATTGTGTGAAAGTAATTATCGGATTTTACCTTAGGCGGAGTCGAGTCAATGTGGCTTTGCGTAGGCAAAGTCGAGCAGGTTGACGAGCGGAGCCGTCTTATTTTAAAATGAATTATAATTATAACACCTCCTTGTAGCTCAGTGCCTGTCCGGCGAGGACAATGGGCAAGCCTGAGCAGATAAAATCTGCTCAGGCGGAGTCGAGTCAACGGTGTCGGCTTTGCGTAGGCAAAGACGAGCAGGTTGACGAGCGGAGCCGTCTTATTTTAAAATGAATTATAATTATAACACCTCCTTGTAGCTCAGTTGGATAGAGTGTTGGTTTCCGAAGCCAAAGGTCGCGGGTTCAACTCCCGCCAAGGGGGTATTATTTATCTCAAATCATTCCGACTTTAGTTATAGATTTTTTATAATTTTGCATAATTATTTTGTATCGTAAAATCTCATAGAATAGTATTATGGAAATCAAAGAACAAAATAATTTTTATATAATAACCCCGCTAAGTCCGAAATTAGATAAAAGAGAGAGCTTTAGACTTGAAGAAGAAATTAACAATAATTCTAATAAACAAGTTGGCTTGGATTTATCATACGTTCAAGATTGTACAATTGAATTTATAGATATGCTTGTTAATATAAAAAATCTTAGCATATTTAATATTCACTCTGATATATTTTCACTTTTTCTCAGCATGAATTTAGACAAAAAACTAAACTTATTTGTGTCAGAAATAGATTTTACTGAAAAAAAACATAAACTTTTAAATAGAAAATTCCGATTGGTTTAAATGGGATATAGCCAAAATATAATTTTCATTTAGTTTAGTTCTTTTTCTTTTATATATCGTGGTCTTGCTTTAACTTCATTAAATATTTGTCCCAAGTATTCCCCAATTATACCGAGACAAAAGATTTGCAATCCGCCAAAGAATGCTAGTAATATAACCAGAGTTGCCCAACCTGCCGGAGCAGAGTGCATTACATATTTTTCAAACATGACTTCCAGTGCCAGCAAAAAACTTCCCAGCATTGTTAAAAATCCACACACGGCTATTATTCTTAGCGGAACTATACTGAATGCTGTTATTCCATTTAAAGCAAGACTTGTTAAGGAAAATACATTGAACTTTGAAGAGCCTAATTTTCTTGGTTTTACATTAAAATGAACATAAGCTGTTTTTAAACCCATTTCATGAAAAAATCCTCTTAAAAACAAGCCTTCTTCCTTGTACATTTCAAGTATATCAAGTGCTTTTTTACTAACCAACCTGAAATCCGAGTGGTTTGGCGGAATCTTAACTCCTAATATATTCATAAATTTATAAAAACAAAGTGCTGAATGCTTTTTGAAAAAAGAATCAGTTTTTCTATCATTTCTAATACCTGAAACTATATCAGCACCTTTGTGAAATTCATCAACAAAAGTCTCTATTATATTTTCATCCTGCTGTAAATCGGCATCTATAGAAACAGCACAATCACATCCTATCTCTCTAACCCCCAACAAACCGGCAATTAAAGCTTTTTGGTTGCCATAATTATGAATAAACTTTGCTCCCTTTACTCTTTCACCATATGTTGCTCTTAATTCTTCGATTATGTTCCAAGTATTATCTTTGGAACCATCATCTACAAGATAAATGTAACTGTCTTCAGATATTTTACCGTTACTGGTAATTTTATCTAAAACACCAAGAAGTGTTTCTACTGTCGATTTAACAACCAGCTCTTCGTTATAACACGGAATGATAATTGCAAGTCTTGAATTCATACTTTCCCCTCTCTTTACATGATACTATAAACATAATAGGTTTATACTCCTTTACAAATCTTAACAAAAAGGCAATTTTTATTTTTTTTATTACTTTATATAGATGTATGAAGGTCGAAAACTGGAGTTTTTATGACTGTTCAAGGTGTAAATTCAAATAAAGATATTGAAATAAAATTTGTACAAGAACAAAAATCTGAAAGTATTGCTGCTCAGATTAAATCAGATTTTGTTAAAAGTCCGATAGAAGATAACTTTGAAAAAAAAGAAAACAATGAATTAATAGAAAAATCTAAAAAGAAACATTTAATAAGAAATATTTGTTTAGGTTTAGTGTCCACTATAATTTTTGGCTATGGTGCTATTGTATTAGGACGTAAACTTAATAAGCCTACATTTAAAGAAGTGCAAGAATGTTTTAAAGAGATTTTTAAAAAAGATTTATCAATAGAGCAAACAAAAGATTTAATTGGCAAGTACAAAGAAATATGCAAAAATAAAAATACCGATGAATTTATTAAGAAAATGATTGAACAGTTAAAAAAAGACTACGGTATAGAAAATGTAAAAACAGAATTAAATATTAAAAAACTCGCTAATAATAAATTTTCTACTAAAATGAATCAAAGAGAAAGAGGTAATGCCTCTCCTCTTGCTAAAATTATTATATTTCCACGAACCAGTAAAAATAAAATAATAAGAGGTGTACAAGGTGAAACTTTTGCAACCGGATTTCATGAGATGAAACATATAAAACAGTATGCAGAAGCCTATAGAGCAAATCCGGATAAATTTGCAGAAGTTATATACAGACGTAATGTAAAACCGGAAACTTTAGAGAAAAAAGTTCAAGAAAACATAAAAAAAGCTGAAGAAGAATATATAAAATGTGCAAAAAAAATTAAAAACGGAGATGAACAAACAATTAATCTTCAGTATGAACAATGGATAAAAAGCAATCCCGGAAGTCATTTAACAAAAGATGAATACAAAAAAGCCCTAATGGATAAAGATATAGACCAGTTAATAAAAGAATTGAAAACTGCTGATGGTGTAGAGACTGCAGAAAAATTATATGAATTTACGAAAAAATCAACTGAAAAAGCAACAATAAGATTCTACCGTAATTCTCTTGATGAAAGATATGGCAAACTTTCGCAATATGCTGTTGATAGTGAAGAATACAAAAAAGGTATGGAATACATAGAAGCATATGAAAAATATCCAAACCCTGAAAAAGACTATGATGCTTATAGAGCGAATATTTTAGAAAAAGAGGCTTGGAATATAGCCGATTTAGCAAAAAAAGTATACAAATACACAAGCTCCATTTGGAAATTATAGGGAGGGGGGGGTAAATGTATTAGGGCAATAAGGCACTAAGGTCCAGAGAGAATGGAAAATGGTTTTTCAAAAGGCATTAAGGCAATAAGACATTAAGTGAATGGAAAATGTAAAATTAAAAATGGAAAATGGTTTTAAAGCAGTCAAGCGCCAAGTATACACGAAGTTGTCATTCTGAGGGCGATTAGCCCGAAGAATCCAGCTTATTAAAAACTAGTCAGCCATTTAATTAAAAACGAGATTTGCTTACTAAAAGTAATAAAAAAGCTGGATTCTTCGTCGGGCAATCCGTTGCCCTCCTCAGAAAGACAATGTTTGTATGTTTGGCGCTAAGCATTAATACATTTGCCACTCCTTGCAAAGACAAGACTTGCATACCCTTGCGCTAAGCATTAATACAAAAATCTTTAATATTTTCGAAGCAATCTGGCAAATTTTTACTAGAGCGGAACGAAGTAAAAATATCTGGAATACTTGACGGAATTGTATAAAGATTCTCGAACAACTACTCCATGTTATAATGTTTAAATGAGATTAGAAACGAGCAGTTTTTTTGATACATTAGCAAGAAATATAAAACTTGGTAAGTCATTTACATTTACCGGACTTACAACTTTTTCACGCCTGCTTTTGCTTAAATACATCAGAAAACTTTCTAATAAAAAAATTCTTTTTATAACCTCAACCGAACAGTCTGCGCTCAGATATTCCGCGGATTTAGAACGAATATTTGATATGGAACCGGTTATTTTTCCGTATCAAAATGTTTCTCCATACGAGACTGTTAATTTAAATTTATACGATTACCAAAAACAAATCAGCATTCTTTTGAATCAGCCGGATATTGTAATCGCTCCTGTTAAAGGGCTATTGGAAAAGTTTCCTAAGGACTCATTTTTTGATACAAACTCCTTTACTCTGAAACTCGGAGACAGTATCGACCAAAAAGAATTGCTTGAAAGACTTGTAAAACTTGGTTATAAACGTTCAACAATGGTATCGGATATTGGAGAATTTTCTATTCGTGGTGATATCGCTGATATTTATACACTTGAAGAAAATCCGATTCGTATTGAGTTTTGGGGAGATGAAATTGTTGATATAAGATATTTTGATAATGAAACACAAAAATCAATAGAAAAAGGGGTAAATGTAAATATAAAACCTTTATATAAATTTATCCTGCCTCAAAAATTACCTGATGAACTTCCTCCTTCTATAAAGGATAAATGCACGGAAGAAGGTTATTTTGAGGGAATAAATGTATATCAGTCATTTTTTAATCAGAACTTAGTAAGTGTTTTTGATTATTTAAAAGATTATATTATAGTTTTTGATGAAGAGGCAGAGATTACTTCTAAATATGGTTTAATAGCTGAAACTTTCGATAACAACTATAACGAAAACTTAAAGACAGAGCAAATTATACCCCTCACCCCTAACCCCTCTCCCACAGGGGTAAATATAAAGGGCGGGGGAGACTGTTTTATTCATCCAAATCACTATTCCCTGGAAAATTTCACTCAACAGACTGCAGGATTTCAAAAAATTTATATGAATAACTTCCTATCTGACGAAAGCAGAGAAGTTATTGATATTGATGCCCGTAATATTCAAATTTTTGACGCTGATATGGAAGCTGTCGTACAGTTTTTGAAAGAACACAAAGGATACCAAATTACTATTGCAACCGATTTTCAGGAGCGGGTTAAAGAAGTTTTATCCTCGTTTGGAGTCTTTGATATAGATTTTATAAAAAACATCACTTCACAAGGTACGATTATTCATGACGGTAAAATTCTTGTTATTACCGACAGAGAGCTTTTCAATAAACGCCAAAAAGATGTACCTTCAAATAGAAAACGACATTACAAAGAAAAAGCGGAATACATAGAAAACATAAACGATATTCAAGAGGGAGAATATGTTGTCCACTCGGTTCACGGAGTCGGGATTTATAAAGGACTAACAAAACAAGAGCTTGACGGACAATTAAAAGACTATTTAACAATTGAATATGCTAACAAAGATAAACTCCACATTCCGGCTGAACAAATCAATATGCTATGCCGGTACAGAGGCTCAGGTCAGGTTAAACCAAAACTATCAAGAATGGGCGGAAGTGATTGGGAAAGTACAAAAACAAAAGTTAAAAAAGCAGTAGAAACTATTGCTTATGATTTACTCAGATTGTATGCAAGACGTAAGATGAAGGAAGGGATTGCTTTTGCACCGGATTCTCCACTTCAGCTGGAAATGGAAGATACGTTTGAATACATTGAAACTCCCGACCAATTAAAGGCTATAAACCAAATTAAAGAGGATATGGAAAATTCAAGCCCGATGGATAGACTCATCTGCGGCGATGTAGGATTTGGTAAAACTGAAGTTGCAATGAGAGCAATGTTTAAGGCAGTAACTTCACTAAAGCAAGTCGCAGTAATTGTTCCTACGACAGTTCTGGCACTTCAACACTATCAAACTATTAATGACAGGTTTAAACCGTTTGGGATTGATGTTGAACTTCTTTGCCGTTTTCGCTCGACAAAAGAAAGAAACGAAACACTTAAAAACCTTGCAACGGGGAAATGTGATGTAGTTATTGCAACACATGCACTTTTGCAGGACAAAGTTTCTTTTAAGGATTTGGGCTTGCTTGTAATTGATGAAGAACACAGATTTGGTGTAAGGCATAAGGAAAAATTAAAAGAATTCCGAGAAAATATAGATATCATTTCGATGTCCGCAACTCCGATTCCGAGAACCCTTTATATGTCGCTATCAGGAATTAAGGATATTTCCGTAATAAATACACCTCCTCAGAACAGATTGCCGATTAAGACTTATGTGGGTGAATATAATGAGCAAACGGTTAAAAATGCTATAACAAACGAGCTTGACCGTGACGGACAAGTTTTCTACCTTTATAACAGGGTTGAAACTATTGAAGAATTTAAACTTGAACTCCAAAAACTCGTTCCGCACGCAAGAATTGCAGTAGGACACGGACAATTAAGCGAAAAACAACTTGAAGACGTTATTGTAGGATTTGATAACCACGAATACGATATTCTGCTTTGTACCACAATTATTGAAAACGGACTTGATATTCCAAACGCTAACACAATAATTATCCACGAAGCGGACAAACTTGGTTTAGCCCAAATGTACCAGCTTAGAGGTCGAGTAGGAAGAAGTGAAAAGCAAGCTTATTGCTATTGCTTATACAAAAAGAATAAAGAGCTATCCGATGAAGCAAAAGAAAGACTAAAAGCTATAAAAGAATTTACAACCCTTGGAAGCGGATACAGAATTGCAATGCGTGATGTTGAGATTCGAGGTGTCGGTAATATCTTGGGTACAAAACAGCACGGACACATGATTAATGTGGGATTCGACACATATTGCGAACTTCTCGAAGAAACAGTTAATGAACTAAAAGGAGAAAAGATTAAAGCTTCTAAACCGACAATTGTTGATATAAACGTAACCGCTTATATACCTGATGAGTGGGTAGGTTCAACCGAACAAAAGATGATAGAATACAAACGTTTGGCGGATGTAGGGAATGAAACAGAGCTGAATTATATAGTTTCCGAGTGGAAAGACAGGTTCTCAAGAATCCCTGACGAGGTGGAAAACCTTATTAAACTTATTAAAATTCGTCTGATTGCAACAGACTGCGGAATTACGATTATAAGAGAAGCCGGTTCTGATATTAGAATTTATACACCATTCACTCAATACGAGTGGAACATAATTCGTCAAGGCTTAGACAAAGATATTTTAAGAAAACTCAAATTCGCTCCCGCACCAAAATCAAGTACCGATGCAAAATCCATAATCCTTTTGAATACAGATTATTTAAATTTTGAGGAAATTTTCAACATACTTACCGGTCTCTTTTACCATATAAAAGAAATTTCAACATCTGCTTATGTTCCTAAAAACAATTAAATTCGCTAACTAGTAATTTAAACTGACAAACAGGTATCTTCTTGATGTTTAAATTGCATTTCGTATAATGCTTTGTAATGACCGTGTTCAATCTGCATAAGCTCATCATGAGTTCCGAGTTCAACAAGTTCACCTTCATTTATAACAGCAATTCTATTTGCATTTTTAATTGTTGAAAGTCTGTGAGCTATTATAAATACTGTTCTGTTTATCATTAAATTATCCATCGCTTTCTGAACGATAGCTTCTGATTCATTATCCAGAGCAGAAGTTGCTTCATCCAGAATAACAATAGGTGCATTTCTTAACATTGCTCTTGCTATTGCAACACGTTGTCTTTGACCTCCGGATAAAGTCATACCTCTTTCACCAAGCATTGTATCAAGTCCATCCGGCAATTCTTTTATCATATCTTGCAGGTGGGCAGATTCAATTGCTTTTTGAAGTTCGTATTCAGTTGCGTTAGGATTCCCCATCATAATATTCTCTTTAATCGTACCTGAATATAAAAAATTATCTTGAAAGACCATTGATATATTTTTTCTGAGCGAACTTATTGTGAACTCTCTTATATCAACATCATCAATTTTAATTGAACCTGATTGAATATCATAAAATCTTGGAATTAAATTTACTAAAGTAGATTTTCCCCCTCCTGAATTACCGACAATTGCAAGTGATTCATTTTTTTGAACAGTTAAAGATAAATTCTTTAATACAGGGTGTTCAGGAACATATTCAAAATTAACATTTTCAAATTTAATTGAATTATTTAAACCGTTAAGAGTTCTTGCATTCGGACTATCCTTTATTTCAGGTTCTATATCAAATAATTCAAATACACGTCCCATTGCAACAAATATTGTTTGAATGTTTGTTAATGTATTTCCTAATGTTTTAATTGGCTTATACAATAATAATAATGATGTAACAAAAGATGCAAAACTACCGGCTGTCATATAATTTGATGTTATTAAATAAGTTCCGACACCAAGCACCGTTGCAATTCCAAAAGATGCTATTATATACATTATTGGTGACATCCATCCTGCTCTTTTGTATAATGACATATTTACGTTAAATGACTGCCAAGTTTGTTCTTGAAAATATTTATTTTGTCTGTCTTGTAATTCATAAGCAGCCATAACTTTATTTCCGGCATATGTTTCATTGATATTTGTTGTTATGTTTCCGCCTATTACCATATTTTTATTTGAAGCTGATTTAATTTTTTTTCTGATTAGAGCAATCGGAACAAATGCAGCGCACAGAACGATTATACCGATAATTGCAAGCTGCCATGAACTGTATAACATAACAGCAATAAGTCCAAGTGCGCCAAACAAGCTTGTTGTTATTGTTTTTATTTGATCGATAATACCATTCGATGCCGTTGCAGGGTCATTCATATATCTTGAAATTATTATACCTGACGAATTTTCATCGAAAAATTGCGGATGCATATGAATCAATCTGTCAAATAAGTCAAATTTTACATCATTTGTTATTCTTTGACTTGTCCAAGTTGATAAATATCCGTTTAAATATCTTAAAATTCCTTGTAGAGCAGCAAACAAAACTACACCAACCGGTAAAATTATTGACATTTGTAAACAGGAAATTGAATAATTGTGATTCATAAGAGAAAATTCAAATACTTTCCCTCCGACAACATAGTCTAAATAAGGCTTTAGAGCAAACGCAGTAACTCCATCCAACAATCCTAAAGGTATTGCGATTAAAAATCCTAAAGTTATTCTGAACCAGTATGGTTTTACATAAGGCCAAATTCTTGACATTAACCAACCGTATTTAAAAGAATTTTCTGCATTAGTTGCGGATAGTTTCATTTTTTATAATCTCCATTATTCTCAACATTGTTTATTTTAGCATAAAAAGTAAGTAATAGTGAATGCAAGCATTGCTTATATATTTATCAAATATATTGTTACTAACGTTAAGTATATTGCAAGTCCAATAACATCAATTGTTGTCGCAATTACAGGTCCTGAAGCAACAGCAGGATCTATATTCATTTTCTTTAAAACTAAAGGTGTACAGGTTCCAATCATTGTTGCGATAGTCATGTTTAATGACATCGCAATACCAACTACAAGTCCTAATTGAACGTGACCTTGCCAGCCCCACGTACCAAGCATTACTAGCAATCCGAAGAATGCACCTATACTCAATCCTGTAATGGATTCTCTCCAAATATAATGCCATCCTGAGCTTAATGTTATTTGTCCGGTTGACATACCACGAACCATAAGAGTAATACTTTGTGTACCTATATTACCACCTAATCCGGCAAGCAAAGGCATAAAAGCAGCTACAATCGGTAATGCATTAAATGTTTTATCATATTTACTGGTAATAAAAACGGCAATAAACTCTCCGACAAGTGTTATAAGCAGCCATGGAATACGAGCTTTTATTGCGTGCCTTATACTTCCTGTTAAAACATCGTCATCATCTTCGCCTAAATCAGTTACGATACCTGAAGATTGAAGAATCTCATCCGTAGTTTCTTCTTCTACAATGTCTTGAACATCATCCCAAGTAACAACACCTTTTAAGTGATTATATAAATCAACTACCGGCAGTGCGTTAAATTGGTATTTCATAAATACATCTGCAATAAAATCTTGATAGTCGTCAACATGAATTTTTACCAAATCTTTTATCATAATATCTGATATATTCAAGTCAACAGGAGTTGTCATAAGAGTACGAAGAGATAAAACACCAACTAAATGAGAGTTTTTATCTACAACATACGCGTAATAAAGCTCCATATTTTCTTTTTCAGCTTTAATGCGAATTGTATCTAATGCCTCTTGGACTGTCATATTGTCGTAGACCGTCAGAACAAGCGGGTTCATAATACCACCGGCGGTATCCTCGTTGTATGTTAACAGCTCCCTAACATCAGAAGAGAATTTTTGAGGCAAGTTTTCAAGAAATGCTTCTGTTTCATCTTCTTCCATGTTACCCAAAACGTCCGCAGCATCATCGTGAGGAAGTTTTGATACAAGTCTTGAGGCAAGTTTTTCATCAATTTCACCTAAGATTTCAACTTGAAGTTGAGGGGGTAAATATTCAATAACATCTGATGCAAGTTCTTCATTAACATTTGTAATACAAGCTAATCTTTCTTCAGGTTTTAACTCTTGAAAAATATCCGCTAGGTCAGCAGAGTGATACGTTTCCAGTTCTTCTTTAAGCAGATTATTATCACCGTTTTCAATAAGTTCACGAATTCTGTCTATCGTATTTTCTATATTAATCATTATTCTTCTCCCTAGCGGTAGTTTGTAAACTGGAGTGGAATATCATATTTATCTTCATTTTTTCTCAAAAGACTTATAACTTCTTGTAAATCATCTTTGCTTTTTCCGCTTACACGAACTTGTTCTCCTTGAATTGATGCTTGAACTTTCAATTTGCTGTCTTTGATATCTGCAACGATTTTCTTTGAAAGTTCTTGCGTCAAACCTTTTTTTAGGTTAAATACTTGTCTTACGTTTCCGCCTAAAGCATTTTCCATAGGCTGAGGGTCAAGAATTTTTATACTTAAATTCCTTTTTACCAGTTTTGTTTGAAGAATATCAAATATATTCCTAAGTTTCATTTCGTCATTTGTAGTAATTGTAATTGACTTATCGCCCTCTAAATCTATTGAAGAATTTGAATTTTTTAAATCGAAACGAGAAGTTAAATCTCTCTTAACTTGATCAACTGCGTTCACAAGTTCTTGTTTATCAAATTCAGATACAACATCAAAACTGCAATCTTTTGCCATAAATTAACTCCTATATTAAGTTTACGAAATAATAGTAACATGAAAATGATTAAAGCTAAATATTTGCAAGCGAGGATGCGGAAAAACCAAAAAATTGACAAATTTTTGAGGTTTTTCAAGTCCGACCTAAAGTGTGTGGGGGTAAATATAAGAAGTAGTTGTTATGTGCGGGATAGCGGATTTCCGGACGGAAATGCGTAAGCCGGTGTGAAGTTCGAATTCGGCGACGACGAGTCGGCGAACTGAGGACAGAACACTACGATAGCGACGTAAGAGTTTGCTATTGCAAACTCCACAGGAGCCAGAAATGTGTATGATTGCGAAAGCCGAAACGAACAACTCCTTTAGCACAGTGAGTGACAGGCTTGAGCAGGAGGAAATCCAAGACAGCGGATTTTCGGTAGAGTGAGGACGAAGTCCGAAACTCGT
>CAJOOM010000065.1 GCA_905236775.1 Candidatus Gastranaerophilales bacterium | reverse complement strand
GCGGCTTTGCATTCTGCAAAGCCGCCTTGTTATGTCTAATTAATACAATATTTAAATTTACAAGGTGTGTCACATTGACATGTCCTGCAAGAAATTTATTGTTGTATTTACCCATTATCTATCATATTTTATCTTTTTGTTTTCATTTAAAATATGTTCGTACAAACTTCCTTTTTTAACATCTGACACTTTTTTCTCTGTAATGGTGTCATATTCATCCATTAATACTTTCGCATCTGAGAATTGTTTATAAACATGGTCTTCTCTACCATTTCTCAAATCTACAGTAAATGTAGAATAATCCCTTCCGTCTCCTGCGCTACTAAATATACCAATTCCTGAGATGTCCTTATTTTCCGGATTAAGCCTGCTATTATGAGTTACAAATTCATCACCTTGAGGAATAAATTTTCCGTCAGTAACATTCATAATAGCCAATTCTTTTCCAATAAAAATAGCATCTCTATCAGAATCATAATACGGTGATGATTTAAGTTCTTCAGTTACTCCTGATTGATAGAATTTGTAACCTATTGCTTTTGCAACCGGTGTTTTATATCCCGGAACATGCATCAACGGCTGATCTTTATACTCAAAATATCCTGCATCAGTCCAAACACAATTCAAATTTTCTCCGCTTTCAGTCTTTTTTACCTCGCTTTTTAGAACTTTAACTCCGTTAAATTCCATGTTCCCAATTGTAACAATACCCGTTTCGTTTCCCATAATTTTTCTCCTTTTCCTTTTGTGCAATACTTTATTTGTTTTTGATATATTTATAAAGTATTTTTGCAAGAGAAAATTGCCAATATTTATGTAATATTGTTACAAAATTTTACAAAATTATGCAGAATAAATGCATCAATTATTCGTTAGATAGTGATTTTACTACTTTATAAATACTTTCGATTTTTTCTCTGTCATCTTTTATTTTATCTATAAAATTATAAATATCACTTATTAATTCTTTTGTTGGTCGAAGATGACTTGATATTATAAAATCTTCAAACGTTATGCCTGTATACTTCATTATATTTTCTATAGTTTGAGCAGATACAAAACTTTCACCGATTTCAATACCGGCAAGTGTCCTTGTTGCAACACCAATTTTTTCGGCAAACTGCTCTTGTGTAAGTCCTTCTTTTTGCCTTAAGCGTTTTATTTTTAACCCCAATTCCTTTTTTACGTCCATATTTTTATTTTAAAATCTTTTAATAAAATAAGAATGCGATAATCGTGCATATGAATATGTAATTATGCATTATACAATCATTATAATTAATGTGAGATGTGTTTTAGTTGCATAATTCTATTTAACAAAAAATTAAAAAGCAGATTAGTAAAACTCAAATGATTAATAGGACTTTTAATATTATAGGGTTATGACTCACACTAAAAAATTAGAGAATCATTGCAAGACAAAAAAATCAACTATGTTTGCGTAATCGGTGATAAATTTAATCACATATTACCTAATTTTGCATATTATATCCAATTAACGATTAATTTTATGGAGTTACCTAATTACCTTATTTATTTTAAAAAAAATTTGTAGTAGTATATTGGTGTTATGAGAGAATGTTTTTTAAGGACAGTTTGTTGTATAGCCGCTGCATCAATGCTGGCTCAAGGAAATTTGTTTGCAGCAACAAGCGGAGCTTTTGCGGAACACTATAATGCGGCACAAAATTATTTGACACAAAATCAATATTCTTCTGCTATTGTTGAATTTAGAAAGGCTATGAGGATTAATTACCTTGATAATTCCGCAAGAATAGGTATAATTAATGCCTATTTAGCGAGAGCAACTCACTATGCTAACACTGAAAAAAATTACGAGAAAGCGGCAAATGACTTTAGAAGTGCTTTATTTTATTTAAAAATGTATCCTGAAGATGAGCGCGATATTCAAAATTCTGTAGGGATGATTCAGTCTGCAACTTCTAATTTGAATCAATGCTTAAAAGTTTTAAGTTCTGATACAACAGCAGGAGCAAGATACAAGAAAGCAGAAGAACTGAGAGCAGTTGCTAATTTCCCTGCTGCATCTTATGAATTTGCAAAAGCGGCGGAAAATGAAAATTATTCTTCTCAAGCAAATGCTCAAATAGGCGATTTAATGAAGCTTTTGGGGAACGATAAACGTTCTGCCGATTATTATAAACTTGCGCTCGGTTCTAATCCAAATGACGGTGTAACTAAAATGAAATACGCAAGAACACTGGATAAGATTGGTGAGTATGATACGGCAGTTAATGAGTATAATGATGCATTAGCAAATGCAAAAGGTGATATGGAAGTGCTTTATGCATTAGAGAGAATTTATTTGAAGAAACTTGCAGTTACACCGAATGATGCAGATTTGAATGCAAACATAGGAGCAATAAAACAGGCTCAAGGAGATTTGGAATCTGCTCTTAATTATTATGGAAAAGCAGAAAGATTAAATCCAAACAGTACACTTACAAGACTTAATGTTGGTACACTATACCAACAAAAGAAAGACTACAGACGTGCAATAGAAGCCTATGATTCAGTATTAACATTGGAACCAAATAATCCAAAAGCTTTGTTTTATAAAGCAAGTTTATTAGCAGAAACTGGCGATAAGCAGACCGCGCTAAATCTTTATAAAACAGTCTTGACTTTTGAACCTCAAAATCAACAAGCGAGAGAGGCAATCTCTTCAATAGTAAGAGAAACAATGACTCCGACAGAGTATATCGGATACTTAAGTAAAGAGGGTACATTGGATGAGTTGTACGATTATTCATATAAACTTCATAAAGACGGTAAAATAGAAGAGGCAATTCACGGCTATAGAGCATATATTCAAAAAGACCAAACAAAGGCAGATGCTTATGTTAATTTGGGAATTTGTTATGCTTCGCAAGATGATTACGGAAGTGCAATTACAATGCTTAATGTAGCAAAAGAAAAATTCCCGACAAATAATCTTGTTTTAAAAACTCTAAAGGAAATGCAGGGCGATTATACATCTACAAGAATTGCCGCTGCATCATCAAGCTTTGAGGCAAAAGATTACAAAAAAGCTATTGAGCAGTATTTGGAAATAAAACCTGAGACTGAGAACACAATGCTTGGGGTTGCAGCTTCTTATCAAGCATTGAATGATTACGATAATGCTATTAACTATTATAAAAAAGCGGAAAGTTTAAATCCTAAAAATGCAGAAATTCCTTATTATATAGGTTATTTGTATTCAGAACAGAAAAAATGGACTGAAGCGGAAACATATTTGAAAAAAGCTATAGCTCTAAATCCTGAGTCAGAAGCTAAAAATTTACTTTCTTATGTTAATCAGAATAATATGCTTGTTGAGCTTAATTACGGTGTAGAACTATACGAAAATAAAGATTTTACAAATGCTCTTGCGAAATTTAATGAAATACTAAAGAAAGAATCAAATAACGCATACGCATATTATTATCGCGCACTTATTTATGATGAGCAAAAACAGACTAAACTTGCGATTGATGATTATTTGAACGTATTAAAAAACTCGAAAGATTTTCCGATTGCAAATTATATGGTAGCTGTTGATTACGATTCAATCGAAAATTATAAAGATGCGTATAAGTATTATCAGAAATTTATCTCGGAATATACTACAGATGATGAATATTTGAAATATGCAAAAAATCGTTCTAAGGAACTCGAACCTTTTGTAAAGGGCTAAATTGGATTTAATAAAATATAATTGTAATATAAGAGATTAAAATTTACGATTACGTATGTTCTAACCTCAACTTTCAATAAAAACTGTTTATAAGTTTTTAAAGGCTTTGAAAGTTGAATAGGTTGAAGTATAATAGTTTGTAGTGTGCATTTTAGTGCACAAACTTCACACATGAGGAATTTATGAAAAAAGTTTTTATAATTACAGGTGAATACTCTGGTGACATGCACGGAAGTAAAGTTGCTGAACTTTTAAAAGAAAAAATGCCGGATATAGAGATTGAGGGGATTGGTGGAGTTAATCTTCAAAATCAGGGTGTAAAACTATTTTGCGACCATTCAAAAATGTCAGGGTTTGGTTTGAGTTTAAAAATGATAATAGATCATTTGAGCCTTGAAAAGAGGGTTTGTAATTATATTTTAAATGAATTTAAACCGGATATAGTTTTGTGTATTGATTACGGAACTTTTAATTTAAGAGTCGCAAAAAGGCTTAAAGGAAGCGGTATTAAGGTTTTTCATTATATTCCGCCTCAAGTTTGGGCAAGCAGAAAATGGCGAATTAAAGGAATAAAAAAGTATGTAGATAAGGTTCTATGTATATTCCCGTTTGAAGAAGAAATGTACAAAGAGTACGGCATTGATGTTCATTATTGCGGGCATCCTCTTATCAAGCAACTTCCTAAAAAAGCGAATAAAGAAGAATTTTTCAAAAAACACGGACTTGATATAAATAAACCGCTAGTATCCGTTTTTCCCGGTTCAAGACCGTTAGAGCTAAAGTTTCTGGCTAATACTTTAATAGGTGGAGCAAAGCTGTTACAAAAGAAACATCCGGAATTGCAATTTTGTATATCACACGCACCAAGTCTGAATGATGACGTTTTTGATAAGTATATAAAAGATACTGATTTTAAAGTGATTAGAGGAGAAAATCAAGCTCTTTTGAGTGTGTCAGACTCATTGATTCTGGCATCCGGTACTGTTGCACTTGAGGCAGCCTTATATCAAGTTCCACTCATTATAGGTTATGGCGGACCTTGGATAATTTATCTTGCATATCTTTTATTCAGATGTATAAAAAAAGTTTCACTTCCTAATATTGTTACAGGAGAAGATATTGTTCCGGAGCTTATTCAAACAAAATTTACTAAAGAAAATATTTGTTATGAAACGGAAAGATTGCTCTATGATACTCAATACAGAGCAGATACTATAGAAAAATTAGGACACGTAAGAGAAAAATTATCAAATAAGTTTTCTGCCGAAGAAGTTGCAAATTGCATAATCACTGAGCTAACATAGGAAATTACATTATTCGGTAAAAAAGTATATAATATTCTTATGAACGAACAACTTTTAGAAACAATTAAATTAGTTCCTGCTCAGCCAGGTTGTTATATTTATTACAACAAGAACAATGAGATTATTTATGTTGGAAAAGCTAAGAATCTAAAAAGACGAGTTTACAGCTATTTTCATAAGCAGCACGACAGTGTAAAAGTTACAGTTCTTGTCTCTCAAATAGAGAGGATGGAATATATAATTACGGATTCCGAAGTTGAAGCTCTTATTTTAGAATCTCATTTAATAAAAAAACATAAACCAAAGTATAACATTTTACTAAAAGATGATAAAAAATATCCTTATTTTTTGATTACAGATGAAGATTTTCCCCGCATACAGGTTGTTAGGAAAAAGAATCTTAATCCTGATAAAGGCAGATTTTACGGGCCATACACTGATGTGGGAGCAATGTACGCGACTTTAGATTTTTTAAAGAAAATATTTCCGTTAAAACAATGTAAAAAACCAAAATTCTCTAATCGCCCCTGTTTGTATTATCACATTGGCAAATGTCTTGCTCCTTGTCAGGGCAAAGTTACACCAGAAGAATACCAAAAATTGATTAAGCAAGTTGAATTGTTTTTAAGCGGTAAACAAACTGAACTTCTGAAAGAAATTCAAGGACAAATGGTTAAGTATGCTGAATCCGAACAGTTTGAAAAAGCTGCAAAAATGCGTGACAGCTATAATGATTTATTGAAAACTCTAGAAAGACAAAAAGTTGTTTATGAAAATACCAAGCTTAATGAAGATATTATTGCTGTTTTATACGAAGATGGTATTCTTGTTATCGTGATTATGATGGTAAGAGAAGGGCGTCTTATCGATAAAAAAGATTTTACCTATTTTGTCGATAATGTGGATAAAGTAGAGTACTTTGAAACATTCTTTAGAGAATATTATTCAACTCTGAAACTTGAATTTCCTGATAAAATTATCTCAAAAGACCTTGAAGAAGTAGGAAACAAAGAGCTTTATCAAGATTGGTTGAAAGTTTTATCGGGTAAAAAAATTACGATAAATTACGGAAATGGCAGGGGAAAATATAGCGAGTTATATGAGTTAGCCAAGAAGAATGCTGCTAATACATTAGAAAATGCGAAATTAAAGAAAATGGCAGAAATTAGGGATGATTTTAATGAAGTCGGTTCCTATTTAGCGGAAAAACTTCACCTTAAGAACTTCCCAAATAGAATTGAATGCTATGATATATCACATATTCAAGGTACAAACACTGTTGCTTCAATGGTTGTATTCCAAAACGGATTACCTAAAAAGAGTGCATACCGTAAATTTAAAGTCCGCATGACGGAGGGAAAACCAGATGACTTTTTATCAATGAAAGAAGTTTTAACCCGCCGTTTAAACAGACTTGGAGAACCTAAATGGGAAAAGCCTGATTTGATAATAATAGATGGCGGTAAAGGACAGCTCTCAAGTGTTATGCAAATAGTAGAAGGTATTAATGTAGAAGGGGTTAAAGATATTGATTTTGTGTCACTGGCTAAAAGAGAAGAAGAAGTATTTCTCCCTCATAAGTCTAAATCTATTCTTTTGCCTCGTGATTCCAATGCGCTTTATTTAATCCAACGCGTTAGAGATGAAGCTCACAGATTTGCTATTACGTTCCACAGAGAACTCAGAGGAAAAAGCGCACTCAGGGGGTAAATTGGGGTAAATTGGGGTAAATTGGGGTAAATTGGGGTAAATTGGGGTAAATTGGGAGTAATTTGGGGGTGGATTGGAGGTAAATGAATGGAAAGTGGAAAGTTGAAAGTGGAAAATGGTTTTAAAAGGTGAATAAGTAAATCCGTGACTAAGTGAATAAGTTCGTATTAAAACAGTCTGGCGCCAAGCATACAAGTGTTGTCTTTCTGAGGAGGGCAACAGCTTGCCCGACGAAGAATCCAGCTTATTTCTCAATGGAAAGTGGTTTTGAAAGGCAATAAGGCATTTAGTAAACATGTCCCTGTCTTTCTGAGAGACTGCTTGAGGGTGACTAAGTCAAGAAGTTTCTATTAACTTACCCCTCACCCTTACCCCTCTCCCACAAGGGGCGAGGGGATTTCACGATTTTTGTCAAAATTTTTAAAAGTCGTAGTTTTAGACTTTTTAGTCACCCTCATTTTTCGAACTTTTTTTAACACGACCTTGAGTGTGTTAAAATATATTCGGAGGGGGATTATGAAAACGGTATTAGTAACCGGCGCAGGCGGATTTATTGGTTTAAATGTTGTTAAAATGTATTCTGAGTATGGATGGAGAGTTTTAGCACTTGTTCATCACAATATTCCAAACGAACTTTATAACATAAATAATGTAGAAGTTATTAAAGGTGATGTTACAAATGAAGAGTTTATGCAGCAGTTTAAAGGAAAAATAGATATAGTGGCTCATATAGCCGGATTGGCAAAAGATGTAGGCAGTGACAAAGTTTTTAGAAAAATTAATTACGAACCGATAAAATATTTATCTCAGCTACCTAAAGACAAGATTGTTTATGTTTCATCCAGTGACGTATACGGAATCAAAGACCATAATAATGCCGATGAAAATACTCCTCTTGTTGAATTTCCTAAAAATCCTTACCCAAGGTACAAAATAATGTCTGAGATGTGGTTAAGAGAAAATTGTGAAAATTATGTTATTATACGACCGGCGGCAGTCTGGGGAGAAGGCGATTTGACAATTGAAAAGAGGGTTATAGATTTTCTGGAAAGTTCTTCTTATATTATTCATTTCGGGAAATGGCATGGCAAAAACAGATGGCCTCTTGCAAATGTTAAAAATGTAGCAAAAACAATTGTCGCAGTGAGTGAAACGAGTGAATTCGACAGAGACGCAATTACTATTATTGATCCTGAAAAAACTACAATTGATGAATATTATAGAAGTATAGGTTTAAAATATTTTCCGGATAAACACTTTAAAAGCTTATATTTGCCACTTTGGATTGGAAAATTGTTAGGCTTAATATCAACCTTTACCTCAAATATTTTACATAAAAAAAATCCGATTTTTGATCCTACTTTTTATGCAGTACATCATGTAAGTTCTAATCTGGACTTTTCATCAGAAAAAATGCAAAAGGCTATAAAGCTTTTGGAAACAAAGGTTTCTAACTAAGGTCGTATTAAGTATTGTAAAAAAAATAAAATAATACTTGCAATTACAAATAAAATGTGTATAATAAAGAGCATAGAGGATATAATACTTTGTAAGCAGTGCTGTTACAGGGTTGTAACCACAAGCACTGTCTTAGAGTCAGTGTTAATCCGAATGTAGAAAAGTGTATAGGAGATTTATCATGAACAAAGAAGAATTAGTAAAAGAGATTGCAAAAAAGACAAAACTTTCACAAAAATTGTCTTCAGACGTATTATCAGCAACTTTAGAAATTATTCAAAAAACAGTTGCTAAAGGCAAAAAAGTTACAATCGTAGGTTTTGGTTCTTGGGAAGCTCGCAAACGCGCAGCTAGAATCGGCAGAAATCCTCAAACTGGTAAAGAATTGAAGATTGCTGCAAAAACAGTTCCTGCATGGTCTGCTGGTAAATCATTTAAAGAACTTGTTAAGTAATTTTAACCGTTTCATAGAGTTTGCAGGAAAAATTCTAATTTTTTCGTAAACTCAAAATGAACGACATAAAGAAGAGGATGATTTTTTAGTCATCCTCTTTTTTAATACTCTTTTATTAATTTTTTGTTCTATGAGCTTGCGGAAAAATTAAAATTTTTCTCGCAATCTCCATAGAACGGTTTCAACTCAGGTTGTGTGCTATCCCGCACACGACCT
>CAJOOM010000064.1 GCA_905236775.1 Candidatus Gastranaerophilales bacterium | reverse complement strand
TGACTAAGCTCCGCTTAGTAGAGGTTCTCATCCTTCCATAAAAAAAAGACCATTTCTGGTCTTTCAAATGGCTGGGACGGAAGGATTCGAACCTCCGAGATGGCTGGACCAAAACCAGCTGCCTTACCACTTGGCGACGTCCCATCACCTTGCACATATACTATAATATGATATCAAAATTTATTGTCAAGAAAATTTACTTTAGATATTATATTCATTCCTACAACATAAACTTTAAAAAATTAGGTTCATTATTCTAAACACTTACTTGTAAATTACATTTATTTAAAGTATGCTGGACATGTACGGCATTATAAGATTAGGAGTATGAACAATATGTACAACGTAGCAATTATTGGTGCAGGTCCGGCAGGCATTTTTTCTGCTTTAGAAATAGTGAAACTTAAACCTGATTGGAAAGTTATCCTTATTGAAAAAGGGCAGAAAATAGAAAAAAGAAAATGCCCAATTAGAGAGGGCTCTCCAAAATGTATAAATTGCAAACGTTGTGGTTTATTATGCGGTTGGGGCGGTGCAGGCGCTTTTTCTGATGGAAAATTAACACTAACTCCAGATGTCGGCGGACATTTAATTGATTACATGCCAAGAAATAAAGTCGAAGAACTAATCAAGTATGCTGATGGCATGTATCTTGAGCACGGCGCTACTGACGAAGTTTTTGGTACTGATATGGATGTTTTCAGAGATATTGAGCGCCAAGCAGTTCTTGCAGAACTTAAACTGGTTCATTCTCCGGTTAGACACTTAGGAACAGAGCGAAGTTTGGATGTTCTTAAGCACATGCAAGACTTTTTGGATGAAAAAATTACTATTCTTAATAATGTTTGTGCAGAAAGCTTAATAGTAGAATGCGAACAAGTTAAAGGTATCGTTTTAGATAATGGAGAAACTATAAAAGCAGAATATACTATTATTGCCCCTGGTAGAGAGGGAGCTGATTGGCTTACTCACGAGTTTGCAAAAAATAAAATCGGCATGGTTAATAATGCTGTTGATGTTGGTGTTCGTGTTGAACTTCCTGCACCGGTTTTTGCACCTTTAACAGATAAACTATATGAATCAAAATTGGTTTACCATTCTCCTACATTTGGTGATGAAGTACGTACTTTTTGCATGAACCCAAATGGTGAAGTTGTTCAAGAAAATTATAACGGAATAGCAACTGTTAACGGACATAGTTATGCAAATATAAAAACTAATAATACTAACTTCGCATTGCTAGTAAGCAAGAAATTTACGGAACCATTTAAAGAACCTATTGCTTATGGTCAGCACATTGCAAGTCTTGCTAATATGCTTGCAGGAGGAATTCTTGTACAAAGATTTGGCGATTTATTAGAGGGGAGACGTTCAACTCCCGACAGAATTAAGTCCAGTGTAATTACTCCGACTCTTACTTGTGCAACACCCGGTGATTTGAGTCTTGTTATTCCTTATCGACAAATGAAAAGCATTATTGAAATGTTATTCGCTCTTGATAAAATAGCTCCGGGAACAGCTTCCAGATACACTTTACTTTATGGTATTGAAGTTAAATTCTACTCCGCTAGAGTCAAGCTGACAAATGAACTTGAAACAGAGGGTGTGAAAAATCTGTTTACCATAGGCGATGGTGCAGGCGTAACAAGAGGATTAATACAAGCATCAGCTTCCGGAGTGTATGTTGCTCAAACAATTTGTGCAAGAGGATAATTGTAATATCAAATGTCGAATTTAACTTTTTCAAATACACCTCTGGGTGTGTGGGTTGTAGTGTACATGCAGGTTAGCGCAAATACTGCAACAAAACCGTTCCCCAAATTCTTACTGTGTTACAAAATTTTACAATATATCTTTTTACCTTTGATATTTGCTTAATTTCTATGTATACTAAATTAAGTGTAAATTTTACAACAGAGGGAAAATAAATGGCGCTAAATTTTCAAGATTTAATTTTAAACTTATCACGTTTTTGGTCTGAATATGGTTGTATAATTCAGCAACCTTATGATATTGAGAAAGGTGCTTCAACAATGAATCCTGCAACTTTCTTAAGAGCATTAGGGCCTGAACCATGGCAAACTGCAATGGTTGAACCTTGCAGACGTCCAACAGATGCAAGATATGGAGAAAACCCAAACCGTTTAGGGCATTATTTCCAATATCAAGTTATACTTAAACCATCTCCCGATAATGCTCAAGAGCTTTATCTAAAGAGTTTAGAAGCAATGGGTATTGATTTATCCAAACATGATGTTAGATTTGTTGAAGATAACTGGGAATCTCCAACTCTTGGTGCAGCCGGTGTAGGTTGGGAAGTATGGTTAGATGGAATGGAAATTACTCAATTTACGTACTTCCAACAAGTTGGTGGCTTAGAAGTTAAACCTGTTGCATTAGAAATTACTTATGGTTTAGAAAGAATTGCCATGTATATTCAAAATAAAGAATCAGTTTTTGATATTATGTGGAATGATACTTTAAAGTATGGTGAAATTTATCACCAAAATGAAGTGGAACAATCAAAATACAACTTTGAATATTCTGATGCAGAAAGATTATTTAAGCTTTTCGATGCCTATCAAGCTGAAGTTGATAACTGTGTAAATGCGGAACTTGTATTGCCAGCTTATGACTACGTACTAAAGTGCTCTCACACATTTAACCTTCTTGATGCAAGAGGAGTAATCTCTAAAGATGAGCGTATAAACTTTATAAACAGAGTTCGCACAATGGCATCAGCAGTTGCTAAGCTTTATGTTGAACAAAGAGAAAAACTCGGATTTCCGCTTTGCAAATAAAGGAGCATTAAGAGTTGAAAGTGGAGTTGTATAATTGAAAATGGAAAATGGAAAATGGAAAATGGTTAAAGCAATAATTATATGTGCTCTATTTTTATTTTTGCCATATATATACATTTATTTTGCTCCGATATATCAGTTTGATGACATATATGTAAAAAAAGCAAATGTGCTACAAGACAAAGGAAAACTACGATTAAGAATAACTGCTGGAAAAAATTTTTATAATTGTCCTGTTGTTAGTACTCATAGTATAAAAGATAAGTACTATTATACGAATAGAACTCTTAATGAATTACAAAACAGTTGTGTGTCTATAATGATATATGACGTTGGTTTTAAGGATATTTTTAGAATAAAAGATATACTAAAAGATAAAATTTTTGTTTATTAAAAAGAAAGTGAAAAGTTGAATAAGAATATCGTAAAAGAAAAAAGTTTTAACTTTGCAATAAGAATCGTTAAATTGTATAAGTATTTAACGGAAGAAAAGAAAGAATTTGTTTTATCAAAGCAAGTTCTAAAAAGTGGAACCAGTATTGGTGCAAATATAAATGAAGCTCAACAAGGGCAAAGCAAAAAAGACTTTTTGATGAAAATGAATATATCATTAAAAGAATGTACAGAAACAAAATATTGGATTGAACTTTTGAGTGCAACAGAATATATAAATCAAGAACAAAAAGAATCTATAATAAAGGATTGTATTGAAATAGAAAAAATGCTAACCAGCATAGTAAAGACGACAAGTGATAGTTTAAAATAACTTTCCACTTTCCATTTTCAACTTTCCACTAAAAATAACGAAAGGCAGCCGAATGACAATATTACAAAACCTATTAAAACGTAAAACTCCTGATGACGCACTGAATTGCGCAAAAGAGGGCGGTTTGGAAAAAACATTAGGAGTTTGGGATTTAATTATTTTAGGTGTAGGTGCAATTATTGGTTCGGGAATATTTGCAGTTGTCGGTATTGCTGCAGCAGGTTCTGCTGACGGAACAAGTCCCGGTGCAGGACCGGCATTGGTTTTATCTATGATAGTAGCCGCAATTGCGTGTATATTTTCTGCGCTTTGCTACAGCGAGTTCGCATCTATGATTCCTGTTGCAGGAGGTGCATATTCTTATACTTTCGCAACATTAGGTGAATTTGCCGCGTGGATTGTTGGCTGGATATTAATGTTAGAATACGTAATTGCTTATATTGCAGTATCTTGCGCTTGGGCAAACTATGTTGTTCAGTTTTTAAAAGGCTTTGGACATATTTTACCGACATGGCTTTCTAATCCTCCAATATGGCTTGTAAGTGATTATAGAACAGCCGTACATACTTTAACTCAACAGGGAATAGATCCGCATTCTGTAATCCCATCTATATGTGGAATGCCTATCAGCATAAATCTTCCGGCTGCATTAATAATATTATTTATAACGGGAATTTTAATAAAAGGAACAAAAGATTCAACCAAAATGGCTGCATTTATGGTAGCTTTGAAACTTGGTATAATAGGTTTATTTATTGTAACAGGTCTGTTTTTTGTTGAACCTTCAAATTGGACTCCTTTTGCACCAAACGGTATGAGCGGTGTATTTATGGGAGCATTTATAATTTTCTTTGCATATATTGGATTTGATGCACTTGCTACAACGGCAGAAGAATGCAAAAATCCGCAAAGGGATTTGCCAAGAGGTATTATAGGCTCTTTGATTGTAACTACAATTGTGTATACTTTGGTAGCTTTAGTATTAACAGGAATATACCCGACTCAAGGTCAAGTAGCTCCGGCATTCTTGCAAGCTCCGGTTGCATTTTCTATCTCAAATGTTCTATCAGGTATTTGGGCAAAGGCAGTTCCCGGATTCATATCCGTTGGTGTAATTGCAGGTTTAACATCCGTACTTCTGGTAATGCACCTTGCTGCAACCAGAATTCTCTATGCAATGAGCCGTGATCACTTTTTCCCAGAAGTATTCCAGAAATTACACCCAAAGTTTAATACTCCACATATATTAACATGGGCTGTATGTATTGTCTCTATTTTTGGAACTTTATCACTAAACTTAGATGCAGCAGCTTCGCTTTGCAATTTTGGAACATTCACATCATTTATAATTGTATGCGTTGCAATTCTTATATTAAGAAAAATTGATCCGGATAGACCTCGTCCGTTTAAGGTACCATTTTGCCCATGGTTTCCACTTGCCGGCATAATTTGCTGCGGAGGATTAATGATATTTTCTATGGTAATAGCAAAAGGGGAAAGTGCAAAACTTTCTACGGAATTATTTATAGTTTGGATTATTATGGGTGCAATAATATATGCAACATACGGATACAGAAAAAATAGATTAGCTGAAAAAAAAGAAGTAGCAAAAAATGAATAATTTAAAGATAATATTTAAAAATTTAATAAAATGTAAAAGTCCTCAAGAGTTAATCGATGAGGGAGTAAATTCAGAGTTAAAAAAGACATTAAACGCTTTTGACTTGATAATTTTAGGAATAGGAGCCGTAGTTGGAACCGGTATTTTTACAATTATTGGGAGTGCAATTGTAGGAAGTTCTGACGGTGCGGGAGCTGGTACTGCTATTGTTATATCAATGCTCTTAGCTGCAATTGCAAGTGTATTTTCAGCTCTTTCTTATTCTGAAATTGCAGCAATGATACCTGTTGCCGGCAGTGCCTATACTTATACTTATGCAACCATGGGCGAATTTATGGCTTGGATGGTAGGCTGGATATTAATGCTTGAATACGCAATTGGAAATATTACAGTCGCAAGCGCATGGACAGGATATTTTGTACAATTTTTAAAAGGATTCAAACATATTCTTCCGGCTTTCGTGATTAATTGTCCCCTATGGCTAAGAAATGACTACAGAACTATGTATGAACTTTGTAACAAGTACGGTTGGGACGTACACGATAAAATGCCGTTTTTACATTTGCCGTTTGGAATAGATTTACCCCTTGCTATAAATATTCCGGCAATAGCCATAGTATTAATATTAACATTATTGCTAATAAGAGGGGTAAAAGAATCCACAAAAGTTGCAACAATAATGGTGGGTGTAAATATGTTTATTATACTATCATTCATCATTATGGGTTCTTTCTATGTGAAACCTGAGAATTGGATACCATTTGCGCCAAATGGTCTTGAAGGAATTTTCTCAGGTGCATTTATAATTTTCTTTGCATACATAGGATTTGATGCAATATCTACTGCTGCAGAAGAAACCAAAAATCCACAAAGAGACTTGCCGATTGCAATTATGGGAACTCTTTTAATATGTACAATTTTATACGTTTGCGCTGCACTAGTTTTAACCGGAATTGTACCTTTTAACTTTATCGATACACAAGCACCACTTGCACATGCGATGAGATTTATCGGGAAAAACTGGTATGCAGGTTTATTATCTGTAGGAGCTTTATGTGCATTAACATCAGTTCTTTTAATTTATCAATTAGGTACAACAAGAATTCTTTGGGCTATGAGCCGTGACAGATTCTTGCCTAAGTCTTTGAATGTAGTTCATAAAAAATTCAAAACACCACACGTTATGACTTGGCTTTCAGGTTTAGTTGTAATTGTTTGCGCATTATTTATGGATTTAAACTTATCTGCAGAACTTTGTAATTTCGGTACGTTTACTTCGTTTATTATAATTTGTATCGCAGTTCTGATATTAAGAAAAACTGAACCCGATAGACCAAGACCGTTTAAAGTTCCATTCTGTCCTTGGTTTCCAATATTGGGCATACTAACTTGTCTTGCGCTTATGTATTGCAAATTCTCAGCAAAGGCAACATCAGCTTTATACTTTATAATCTGGCTTATAATCGGAATTTTGATTTATGCTGCATACAGCTATAAATCAAAAAGAAATGAAGAGGTGGAAAGCTAGTTTTTGTAACCAGAAATTTCGCCGTTATAAAACTGTTTTTCACACAATTGAATTAGATTATTTTTTAATTTTTCTAATCCGTATTTCGTTATTTTCTAGATATATTTCAACTTTATCCAAAACAGGATTAATACTTAAACCCTCTATAATTGCTTTTGGAATAATAATTCCCCAGCTATTACCGATATTACGGAACTTTTTTTCTATCATGTATAACCTCGTAACTACTATTATAACAAATTTTGTTGACATATTGTTGCTCTTTATGTTATAACAATAGTTGCTATTAATTTAAAATGGAGGTTTATTTATGGACTATGATAACTTTTTAGCAGAAAGCTATACTCCAATGAAAGCAATAGAAGTTCTTTCTGATATTATTTACTATAAATGCAATGAAGATTGGAATATTTTTTCTGAAAAAATGACACGTGAAAAAGGAGAAGAATTGCTTGCTCTAAATTATTCTATAAAGCTATGTGCAAAACATTTGCTTTATGTAAGACATCAAGAAACAATTGGGCTTGCCCCATAATGTATATTTTACTATTAAATCTTTCCTGTGGAATTTTTTTTCCACTATATGTCTGATTTCTATTGTAAATTATGCTAATCCAAGTTGCCTTTCAGTTGCTTCTGCTATTGCTTGCATGTTCTGACATTTACCAATCCAAGCTCTCTCATGAGCTATTGTATCTTGATAAATCTCTATTTGGTCATTAGTTTTATTTATTGAAGAAAGATCACGACTTACCATTCCATCGTATTTTTTATACTCTGTCCTTTGAGAATTTGTTAAAGTTGATTCATCGCCATTAAAACCAATAGATGTTTTAAAGGTAGTAAATTCATTATCGTCCTTTTTCCAAGTTTTTGTTTGTATTCCTAATTTTGCAAGCAGTTCAGCAATCCATTCTCGTCTTTTTGCAATAATTTCATTAGAGGTTTCTTGGAAGTGTTTTGGCCAGTATGTTAATGATTTTGTCATACCGGTTTCTTGTTTCATATTTTCTTTAATCTTTTTATATTTATATTCTAACGTAAAAATAGTATCTCCATCTTCAACAGGAATACTTACCCCATTCATTTTTACAAAGCATTTACCATTATTCTCAGATACTTCATATCCAAACGAACGGAAATATGAAGCTATACTTGAATTATTAGACATATTAAATGGTGAAGTAGTTGTCATAATTATTCTCCTATTAATACTCTTATATATATAAAGTATTTTTCTTTTCAGAAATTGCCTTTTTTAATAAAATTATTAAGTTTTGTAAAGAAAACTTTATAAAAAATCGAAAAATTTTTCATTTCTTTAAATATTGCACTTAAAAGTATAATTATATATAATATTTCTATTAGTGTTTTAACCGTTTAGAGAGAAGGAGAGAAATTATGCTAAAAAAAATGTTTTTGTCTGTTATGGCAATGATTATTTCTGCTCCGGTATTTGCCGGAGAAGCATCTCTTGTCGTTCCAAATATTCGTGAGGCATCTGAACTCAGTTATAATCTGCTTGTAGCAGGGATTGTTGTTTCTGTGTTAGGTGTTTTCTGGGGACTTTGGGCCTACACAAGAGTTAAAAAAGTTGAAGTGCACGAAGCTATGGCACAAGTTGGTAACACAATCTTTGAAACTTGTAAAACATATCTTGTTCAGCAAGGTAAATTTTTGCTCATGTTAGAAGTGTTAATCGGTTTGTGTATTGCGTTTTATTTTTGGCACTTACAAGAAATGGAATTAAAATCTGTATTAATAATATTAGGCTGGTCTGTTCTTGGTATTTTAGGCTCATATATGGTAGCCTGGTTCGGTATCAGAATGAACACACTAGCAAACTCAAGAACTGCATTTACTGCCCTTAAAGGTAAACCCTTAGAAATTCTTGGCATTCCTTTGAAAGCCGGTATGAGTATAGGTGTATTACTTGTATCAATAGAATTAATTATGATGTTGATTATTCTTCTATTCGTTCCGGGGAATCTTGCCGGAGCTTGCTTTATCGGTTTTGCAATCGGGGAATCTTTAGGTGCATCTGCACTTCGTGTTGCAGGCGGTATATTTACAAAAATTGCTGATATCGGTTCGGATTTGATGAAAATTCAATTCGGTATCAAAGAGGATGACCCGCGTAACCCTGGAGTTATCGCAGATTGTACAGGTGATAATGCGGGTGACTCAATAGGACCTACTGCTGATGGTTTTGAAACTTATGGTGTAACTGGTGTTGCTCTTGTAAGTTTTATTCTCTTAGGAGTTTTCCAAGATTATCAAGTACAATTGCTTGCTTGGATTTTCACTATGAGATTCTTAATGATTATAACTTCTGTTGTTGCATATTGGATTAACGGAATTTATACAAAATTATTCCTAGCAAAAGCTAAACACTTTGATTTTGAAGCTCCATTGACTTCTTTGGTGTGGATAACTTCAATTCTATCAATATGTATGACATTCGGTGTAAGTAATTATTTATTAAAAGACTTACCTGCAAACTTATGGTTAGTTCTTTCAATAATCATTTCTTGCGGTACATTAGGTGCAGCTTTAATACCTGAAGCTACTAAGATATTTACTTCACCAAAAGCGAAACATACTCACGAAGTTGTTGTAGCATCTAAAGAAGGCGGAGCATCTCTTACAATCCTTTCAGGTATTGTATCAGGTAACTTCTCCGGTTTTTGGATAGGTGCAATTGTTGTATTATTAATGGGCTTAGCTTACTTTGCAAGTCTGAATATTCCGACTGAGGTAATGATTTACCCATCAGTGTTTGCATTTGGCTTAGTTGCGTTTGGGTTCTTGGGAATGGGACCTGTTACTATTGCGGTTGACTCTTACGGTCCTGTTACGGATAACGCTCAATCAGTATATGAATTGTCATTGATTGAAGAAATCGACGGTGTTAAAGAAGGTATTGAAAAATACTACGGATTTACTCCCGATTTTGAAAATGCTAAAAAATACTTGGAAGAAAATGATGGTGCAGGTAATACATTCAAAGCGACATCAAAACCTGTTCTTATCGGAACTGCTGTTGTTGGTGCTACAACCATGATTTTCTCTTTAATCTTAGTAATCAAAGAAACATTAGGCATTCAGCCGGAAATGATACTTAACTTGTTAAATCCTTATACTCTGTTAGGTTTCATCGCAGGCGGTGCTGTAATTTATTGGTTCTCTGGTGCTTCAATGCAAGCTGTTACAACAGGTGCTTATAGAGCAGTTGAATATATCAAAGACAATATAAAATTAGGTGAAGCAGACGAAAAGAGTGCAAATCTATCAAATTCAAAGGAAGTTGTAAAAATTTGTACTCAATATGCACAAAAGGGCATGTATAATATATTCATTTCTCTTTTCTGCTTTGCTCTAGCACTTGCATGCCTATCAGCTCCTATGAGTGATGACAATGCACCCGTATCATTCTTTGTAAGCTACTTAATTGCAATTGCGGTATTTGGTCTTTTCCAAGCTGTATTTATGGCAAATGCAGGCGGCTGCTGGGATAATGCAAAGAAGATTGTTGAAGTTGATATGGCGGAAAAAGGAACTGACTTACACGCAGCAACAGTTGTTGGTGATACGGTTGGAGATCCGTTCAAAGATACTTCTTCAGTTGCAATGAACCCTATTATTAAGTTTACAACTCTATTCGGGCTTTTGGCAATGGAGATTGCAATTGCTCCTGCGTTTAAAGAAAATGCAAAATTATGTGGTATTGTATTCTTAATAATTGCACTAATATTTGTTATTCGTTCTTTTTATGGAATGAGAATTCCAAGTAAAGATTAATAACAAGGAAAAAACGAAAAAACTTAAAAAACGAGAGTAATGTTAATTGCTCTCGTTTTTTATAAAAATAGTGAACAAAAATCAATAGTAACAATGGTTATAATGGTATCTGCGTTTATACGGCAATTCAATTTTTCTCATCCATTTGGAGGATTCTCTAACTAAAGTTGTAAAGTTTTACAACTTTTTGTCGATAACATAACTGAAAGGCGAAATAGAAATTTTATTGAAAGGAAATTTATTATGACATCGACAGCAGCAATTACAATCAACACGAATCTTTCGTCATTGACCTGTCAAAAGTACCTCACTCAAGCAACCAGAGGTATGAATCAAGCAATGGAAAGATTATCAACAGGCTTTCGTATTAATTCAGCAAAAGATGATGCCGCAGGTTATGCAGTATCAGCAGGTATGGAAGCAAAAATCAGCGGTTATGACATTATTGAAAAGAACTCTCAAATGGGTTTAGACATGTTAACAACCCAAGAAGGAGTTTTAGACATCATCGGTGATTATTTACAAAGAATCAGAGATTTGACCATGCAAGCAGCAAACGGAACTTATGGCTCAGCTTCTCTGAATGCATTAAATCTTGAAGTAACACAAAGAATGGACGAAATTAACCGTTTGTGCCAAATAACAGATTTTAATGACACATATTTACTTGATGGTTCCAGACAAAGTGATATTAACTTGCAAGTAGGTTTGTATTCAAACAAAAGATGCGTAATCAAAATGGATGCATTCTTGTTTGACAGTGCTAAATCCACAGTAATCTTTGGTTTTAGAAGTATGAATGATACTAGTGTTCCTAACAGACCAGGATATATTGATTTAACATCAAGCACTACTGATACAACATATCCATACAGAGCAAGACGATTGAATTCTGATGGTTCTCCTATGTATGAAGATATTAATGATCCAAATTACTACTTACCGGGGTCATATAAAACTGCTCTAGCCGCAGCACTTGCAGAAAATGGTGTAATTACACCGGCAGACGGAGATGCTACAATTGTTAAGACACAAGACGGAAAGACAATTTCTATTACTAATATGTGTAATGCTATTTATAGAAACGATTCATCTGCACGTGATTTTATTGACCAAATCGATAAGGCAATTGATAATATATCACTAAGATGTACAAAAATTGGTGCATACATGAACAGATTGCAATCAGCAATTGATGCAACAGATGTACAAAGATCTAACTTAACAGAAGCAAATTCAACAATCAAGGATGAAGACGTAGCAAAATCATCATCAGATTATATTAAGTACCAAATCTTACAACAATCTGCTGCAACACTTCTATCCACAGCTAACCAAATGCCGTCAATAGCATTAAACTTGATTTAATAACAAAATCCAAACTATATAAATATATAATAAAAGGTCCTTTCAATAGCTCCTGCTACTTTATAGTGCAGGAGTTTGCCTTTTTTAAGCACGAAATTTAATCTTTTTTATTAAATAAAATTTATGAGATTAATTTTTACAAAATTGACATAAAGATATTATTAAGGTTTAATTATAATAAAGTATACTTGTGGGAAGAGAATAGACGTAAGTTTTAGGATAGATATGTACATAAAACAGCTGGAAGTTGACAACTTTAAATCATTTGCTAATAAAGTTGAAATACCTTTGTTAAAAGGTTTTACTACTATATCAGGTCCAAACGGTTCAGGAAAAAGTAATATTATAGACAGTATTCTTTTTGCTCTGGGACTGTCAACCAGCAGAACTTTGCGTGCAGAAAAACTCTTTCATTTAATATCAACTTACAACAAACGAAACGAAGCTTTCGTTAAAGTAACATTCGGAGACACAGAAGACGGAGACTTTTCTGTCGCAAGAAGAATAAGAAAATCTTCTCAAGGCTTTGTAAGTATCTATTATATGGATGACAAGATAGTTACACACTCTGATATTTTGGCAAAACTTGAAAAATATAACATAACTCCAAACAGTTATAACGTTATGATGCAGGGTGACGTTATGAGCATTACGAATTGCACATCCGGTGAACGTCGTAAAATTATTGATGAAATAGCAGGTGTTGCTGATTTTGACAGAAGAATAGAACAAGCAACAGGAGAGCTTGAAACAGTAGAAAAACGAGTTACAAATTCAACTCTTATTTTAAATGAAGTTAATGCTAGACTTGAGCAATTAAAAGAAGAAAGAGAAGTTGCTTTAAAATACCAAAAATTAAAAGATGAAAAAACAGGGCTAGAAAGCCAAATTAATACTGTAAAGTTCTTTGATATAAAAAGAAGTCTTGAAAAAGCTCACGAAAATATTTTAGAATTTACTAAAAAAAAGAAAGAAGAAGAGGTTAAGTCAAAAGATTTAGAAGAAAGACTAAAGTTAATAAAAGAAAAATACGAAGAAATTTCTTCTACTATAAAAGAAAAAGGCGAGGGGCATCAGCTTGAACTAAAGCAAAAAGCCGAGGAAATAAAAGGTTCAATAGAAAGAAAAAATGCTTCTATAGACTATGCAGACAAACAGATTCAAACAAATCTTAAAACCATTGAGAATACCAAAAACGGAATTGAGGTTCAAGAGGGAAAGATTAAGGATAGCGAGCTTAAGATTCAATCTAAGAATAATGAAATCGAAGGAATTGAAAAAAATATAGAAGACCAAAAAGCAGTTTTACATAAGATTCTTGAAGACATGTCCGGTTTAAGCGAAACTGCTGATAAACATTTAGAAAAAAGAAATACTTTAAGGAAAGAACTCGAAGAATATCAAGATAAAGAGACAAAACTTATCCAGAAACAAGCTCCTATGGAAGCGGAACTCTCTACTAAGAAAAAAGCAATAGAGGATGCAAAATTAAAACTAAATGAGCTTGAAGAGTTTAAAAACAATTATACTGAAACAAAATCTGCAAAAGAATTAATGATAGAAACTTTGTCAAAAGAACTTGAAGATTTCAAAATTATCCTAAAAAATACAATGAATGAATTGGATAAAACTAAAAATGAAATTTCGGATTTTGATTATGACATTCAATCAACGAGTAAGAAAGTTTATGAATTAGAAGCTACTAAGCGAGCAAACGAAGCAGCAAATCTTGGAAGCACTGTTGATACAGTTATGAATGCGAATATTAAAGGTGTACATGCGCCTTTAATGAGATTGGGACAAGTTGATAAAGAATATTCAACGGCATTAGAGATTGCTGTCGGTGGAAGAATGGCAAATATAGTAGTTGATGATGAGTATGTAGCATCAACTTGTATAGAACTTCTTAAATCTGCTGGAACAGGTAGAGCAACGTTTATTCCGCTTAACAAAATAGTAAGATGTCCAAAGAGTTTGAATTTACCCAAAGATAAAGGTGTAATAGACTTTGCTATAAATTTAATAGATTTTGATGATGAATATCTTAACGCATTTTATTATGCGGTAGGAGATACTCTTG
Source organism: Candidatus Gastranaerophilales bacterium (assembly GCA_905236775.1). Classification (GTDB taxonomy): domain Bacteria; phylum Cyanobacteriota; class Vampirovibrionia; order Gastranaerophilales; family Gastranaerophilaceae; genus CAG-196. The sequence goes on along the minus strand of CAJOOM010000064.1, from coordinate 28,782 downwards.
TTGTGGAGGATAGAGAAGTAGCAAGCAAACTTATCGGGAAATACCGCATGGTAACATTATCCGGAGATTTATTTGAAAAATCAGGCTCGATAACAGGCGGTTCTATTAATAAAAAGAATGGTTTAAAATTTGCTCAAAACTCTGATTCTGAGATTGAAGTATATAGAAATAAACTTAAAGAACTTGAAAATAAACGTTCAAGCTTGATTTTTAAACGAAATGAACTGGAGAGCAAGCTTGAAGATATAAGAAGTAAGTTTTCTGTTTCTACAAATGAGTATAATAAGTCAAAACTTGAATTAACCGGTTTGGAAACTAACTTTTCAAATACCCAAAATAATATCAACGAAAAACAGGATTTTATCAAAACAACGGAACCTGAAATCAGTAAACTGGAAAAAGAGTTAGATAAATTAGAAGAAGAACACATTATATTATCGGAAAAAATGAGTGAAGTTCAAGCTGGAATTGAAGAGATTGAAAAGCTCATGAATGACACGGATTTGAAAGAACTTAAGGAAAAAACAGCAGGAGTTGAGGCAGAAATAAAACGTTATGAGAAAAATAAAGCCGATGCAATTAATGAAATAGATGGTCTGCATCAGATGATAGAATTCTTTAAAACAACTATAAAAACTCACAATGAAACGATTTCTCATGCGTTAGAAAACAATAGAGAACTTAATTTAGATAAGGCAAAATTCGGAGAAGATATAAAAACTCTTAAAGCTCAACTTGATGAATTAGAAGTTCAAATAAAAGAAATTACTGACAAACTTGGAGAATTGCTAAAACAACGAGACGAGATTAATAATGATTTAGTTGAATTAGAGACGAAGAAAAATCTTCAAGCCTCTGAAATTGAAAAGATTGCAGAACAAATAGAATCATTTAAGTCGCGCAGACGAGAACTTGAACCCCAATTGGAAGAAACAAAAAATACACTTGCTGATGCCGGGATTGATGTAAATACACTAACTCCTGTTGAAATGTCTATAGATGAAATTACTAACAGGATTCAAAGGCTGCAAAAACGTATGGATGAATTAGGTGCTGTTAACATGAAAGCACTGGAAGACTATGAAAATGTTTCTAAACGTCAAGAAGAATTGCATAATCAAATTGATACCCTATCAAGAGAAAGAGAACAAATTCTTGAACGTATGAAAGGATATGAAGATTTAAAAAAGGAAACTTTCCTAAAGACTTATTATGCGCTTAATGATAATTTTAAAGAAATTTTCCATAAACTGTCAGACGGCGAAGGAACACTTGTTCTGGAAAATGAAGAAAAACCTTTTGAGGGCGGTTTGGATATAGAAGCTCAGCCAAGAGATAAGAAAAAACAGCGTCTTGCAGGCATGTCCGGCGGAGAGAAAGCACTTACGGCATTAGCATTTGTTTTTGCAATTCAAAAGTATATGCCTGCACCTTTCTATGCTTTTGATGAAGTAGATGCTAGCTTAGACGGTATTAATGTTGAAAAACTTGCTCACATAGTGCAATCCCAATCAGAAACAACGCAATTTATTGTTGTAAGCCACAGAAAACCTATGATAGAATCAGCTAACAGAACAATTGGTGTTACACAGAAAGAAAAAGGTATTTCTAAAGTAACCGGTGTAAAATTGCGTGATTAATTCGTCAATGGCGGATTTTAGCAGTAAGCAGAAATGGTTTTATAGAAGTGACATTGCTTATGCTCATTTTACTTTAAACTTTCAAAACTAGCCCGAAGTTATTCCTAAACTATCATATTGAGCAGACTCAATATTTAGTCTAATATGTCAATAAATTGATAGACTTTTCTTAAACTATTTTTAGACAGATACCTGCTATGTACCTGCTATGTACCTGCTATTTCGCACAATTATTGATTTGTAAATTTTTGTAACAATTACATTAAAATCGCTAAAGTTTTCTAAATTTATGCCGATATATAAATTAAATAATTGAAATAATTATACAAATAGAATTCTTTCAAAAGCTTGAAATGAATTCTATTTTACATGCCAGAATACTAATTTTGTACTATAATTATATAAAGACAGACTTTGGAGAAAAAGCATATGGCAAAATATCATTTTATAGCAATAGGCGGAGTTGGAATGAGCGGACTTGCAAAGTATCTTCTTGAAGAAGGACATGAAGTCAGCGGTTCGGACATGGCTGATACAAAATATGTTGAAAACTTAAGAAAATTAGGTGCCTCCATTAAAATCGGACATAGTTCTGAAAATGTACCTGATGATGCAACTGTTATTGTAAGTTCTGCTATTAGAAAAGATAATCCGGAAGTGTTAAAAGCTATTGCTATGGGATTAAAAATATATCATCGTTCAGGACTTTTAAGAGAAATCTCAGAGCAAGCACAACAAAAAGGTAAATGCTTTATTGGCTTTTCAGGAACTCACGGAAAAACTACAACAAGCGGACTCTGTTCATATGTATTAGATAAATCCGGATTTGAACCTGCGTTTGTCGTTGGCGGTATTGTGCCGGATTTAGGAATAAATGCTCAACATAAAGATGGTAATTATTTTATTGCGGAACTTGATGAAAGCGATGGAACTATTGTTAAATATTCTCCTGACATTCTCGTAATTAATAACCTTGAAGAAGACCATCTTGATTACTACACCAACGGAATGAGTGATTTAGTTAAAACTTTTGAAACAGAAATTGAAAAGTCAAAGAAAATTATTATCAATAATGACAATAGCGGAGCAAAACTCTTAAATGGGAATTTTGTTACTTTTGGACTTAATAATGCTGATTATGTAGCAAAAAATATTGTTTATACAAAAGAATCTACAAATTTTGATATTTATCATAACGGTCAGGTTTTAACTAATATAAAAATTCAACTCTCAGGAATTCACAACGTATACAACACTCTTGCAGTTGTATCAGCTTTATGTGAAGCCGGAATTGACATAAATAAAGTTAAAGATTCTTTCTATGGCTTTACCGGTATGGGAAGAAGATTCCAGAAAGTTTGTGAGATAGATGGTGTAGAAGTTTATGACGACTATGCTCATCATCCAACTGAGATTAAGGCTACACTTGATGCAGCTGCAACTAAGTTTGGTAAAGAAAACATTGTTGCAGTATTTCAACCTCATAGATACACCAGATTAAAGGGATTATGGAATGAATTCAAAACCGCATTCGATGAAGCCGGCAGAGTTATAGTTACTGATGTTTATGCAGCATCTGAAGACCCTATTGAGGGAATTAACGCAGAACTGTTCGCTGAAGAACTTGATGGTTCTGAATACTACTCGGGAAGTATTGGAGATGTTGCACGAAAATTGTTACCTACACTTCACGATGGAAATGTCGTAATAGGTTTAGGAGCAGGAACAATAACTGTCCTTGGTAAAGAACTTGAAAAAATGGAAAAGAGTTAAATCAACAAATTTAAAATAAATGCTGAAAAATTTTCTTTTGAAAGCCAAGATTTAAAGAATCGCAAGTATTAATAGTATTAATACGGAAACAATTCCGGAGATTCCTACAAAATACCAAAAATAAGGTTTCTTCTTGCTTTGCGGCTGAGATTTTACTGAACAGTATTGCGACTTTGGTCTGGTTGTTTTTGACTCTTTTTTGGAACTATTTTTCTTATTAAGTTTTTCCGCTTCTTCTGTATATTTTTCTGAAAGTGTTTTTCTAGGTTTTTTACCTGTTACAAGCAATTCCGTATCATATCTCAACTTTAAAATTCTTCTGTCTTCATTACAAGAATATACACAAAAATTAAGCGCTATCTCAAATGCGCGCTGCAAACATTCCAAAGCTTCCATACCATCTTGTTTTACTGTAACAGAATGAGTTGCATCATTACCGTGCTTTTTTAGAAAATATAAGTCATCCACAAACTCTTTTGCTTCTTCAGAACTTCCCAATGTGCAGTCTTTTAATGTTGCTAGCATTGCGTCAAACGTAACTTCCGTTGTTCTTCTTGAGCCAAGCACTTTCTTACATACAACCTCACCAAATCTGCGGGTTTGAGTCATACATTGCTCAAAGAATTCTCCTCTATAGAGTTTTTCGGCATCGTTTATTATATCATACAAAGCTTTATCATTTCTCTTTAAAAAATCAAAATTTGTAACCATATTTTAAAATTCTATTTATGTACTGTCTTACCTTTTATTTTTTCAGCTATTTTTTTGCATCTTATTTTATCTATTTCATCTAAAACATTATTCATCGCAGTTGCCCAATCATCAGAGGTCGGACATTGGAATGGTTTAATACTTCTATACCAAGCAATGTCTTCTCCTTGAGTCTTAAACCAGCGCCATTCCGTAATCTTATTAAACAAGCCAAAGGTTCTAATTCCCAATGCACCTGCAAGGTTCATTACACCATTGTCTGTTGTTACAATTACATCCATACAATTCATTGCACAAGCTGTATCTTCCCAATTTTTGAATGTTTTTCCAAGTCTTATTAAATTAGCATCCTGCGGAATTCTATCCATTTGACGGGTTAAATCATCCACCTGAAAACTATATACTTCAACATCCGGAAGCTGCATTAACGGATACATATACTCTAAAGGTATATCACGGTTTGTTTCTTTACTTGCCATAGTACCCTCATATGCTATACCTATTTTTAGCTTGTCATTGTCATTTATATACTGTTTTTTGTATGCATTTATTTTTGTTTTTGGAACTTTTAAATATCCTGTTGTTTGAGGTATTGTATCCGGTCGTGTTTCGCATATAATCGGTAAATCCATCATTGGAACCCAATAGTCATACTTGAGATTCGGAACATCTGCTTCTGAATACACTTCAACTCCAAGTTTAGAATCTTTCATTAGCTGGATTAAACCGTTTTGCACAACCAACAAAACTTCTTTACATTTTGTTTTCAATTCATCAAGAAATCTGGCAAACATTATAGAATCACCAAAACCCTGTTCAAAATGCACTAAAACAACTTTATTTGTAATATCAACTTTCATGTTCCAACGTTTTTTCTTTGTTTTAAATATCTCAGGAAATGCTACATTACCCAAGTCTTCTTTTTGGAATCTGTGCTGTAAGAATTTAAATCCTTCAGCAAATCGTCCGTGTTTTACCAAGTAAGCACCATACGCATGCAAATCCGAATGAGTAGGATTTAAATACATCAATTTTGCATACATCTCATCTGCTTTTGCCTCTTCATCAAATTTTCCATACACATATGCCAAATTCTTAACAACTATTCTATTGTTTGGTGCAAGCTTAAATGCTCTTGTTAAATACTCTATTTGTTTATCTTTATATTTATCTTGATAGCAGGTTGAATATAAGTGTCCTAACATATTACAAATAGTATAATTATCCGGATATTTTTCCAGAGCTTTTTCATAATACTCAATCGCCTTTTTATTATCTTTAATATCCGTATAAACTAAATCACCTAGATATATATAAACATCTTCTTTATCCGGCGAAATCTCTTCAAAATACTTAAGGAACTTAATTGCCATATCTGCATTCCCTAAGTTTTTCATGCATAAACCTATCTGTTTATATACATTTATAGGAGTATAAGAAACCTGCATTATTTCACGATATATTTCCAGCGCCTCAAGAAATTTTTGCTGTCCCATTAAGCTCTGACCATAGGATAGAGCAAAATTCAAATATTTATTTATAACTTTTCTTCTTTCTTCCTCATTACTAATTTGCGGAATTACATCTTTAAATTTTTTTAGTCCATCTTCAAAATTTTTTACTTTGCAGTACTGTTCAGCCATTGCGACATCCATAGATGTTAACAAATCCATCTCTTTTGCTGTATCTACAGGAATCTCTTTATGTACCACAAGGCGCTTTGAAACTTGCATCTTCTTCTATCCTCCGTTTATAACTGCATGATATCATATTTTTTGAGATTGTAGAATAGTTAAAAATTTTTGATTTTCTGCAAGTTTTTAAAATACATAAATAAAAATACCGATTTGTTTAAAATCGGTATCTTTATTTATGATTTTTTCTGCATTGAACTCTTAACAAACTGCATAAGAGTTAGATAAAGACTTTTTTAATATTTCAACCTTATCTAATTGTTCCCAAGGAACAACAATATCTGTTCTGCCAACGTGACCATAAGCGGCAAGTTTTTGGTAGAATTTACCGCCATTTTTAGCCGGAAGATTTCTCAAATCAAAGTTAGCAATAATTGCAGCCGGTCTTAAATCAAAATTCTTGCTTACAATTGCTGAAATCTCATCATCAGATATTCTTCCTGTACCAAATGTATCAACGAAAATTGAAACAGGTTCAGCTTTACCAATTGCATAAGCAAGCTCGATTTCACATTTATCAGCAAGTCCTGCTGCTACAATATTTTTAGCTACATATCTTGCCGCATAAGCTGCTGAACGGTCAACTTTCGTTGGGTCTTTGCCTGAAAATGCGCCGCCGCCGTGACGAGAATATCCGCCATATGTATCAACAATAATCTTACGACCTGTTAAACCTGTATCTCCTTGAGGTCCACCCACTACAAATCTTCCTGATGGATTAATTAAAATGATTGTTTCTGAATCTGGCTTAATAGACTCTGTTTCAAAAACGTAATCTATAACGTGTTTTCTTAAATCAGAAGATATAATTGATTGAACTTTTGAATTATCACTTATACCGTTAATTTCCGGTGCGTGTTGAGTAGATATCAAGACGGTGTGAATTCTATTTGGTTTTCCATCTACATATTCAACTGTAACTTGAGATTTGCCATCCGGTCTTAAATAGTTTAGAATTCCTTCTTTTCTTACTTGTGCCAATCTATAAGAAAGTTTATGAGCCAAACTTATCGGTAACGGCATTAATTCAGGTGTCTCATTACAAGCATAACCAAACATTATTCCTTGGTCACCTGCACCTATATCAGATGTTTCATTTGCTGACGTTACAGCACTATCGCTTCTGCTTTCCAATGCTTTATTAACACCGCCTGCAATGTCTATAGATTGTTCATCAATACTTGTTAATACAGCACAAGTGTCTGCATCAAATCCTCCGCCAGAAGTGCCAGTATAACCAATACTTTTCACAGTATTTCTAACAACTTGCGGAATATCTACATAGCAATTTGAAGTTATTTCGCCACATACAAGTACCATACCAGTTGTTGCTGTAGTCTCTGCAGCAACTCGACTTGATGGGTCTTTTGATAAAAATTCGTCTAATATTGCATCCGATATTTGGTCACAAACTTTGTCGGGGTGTCCTTCTGTGACAGATTCGGAAGTAAACAAAAATTTCTTTGATGTCATAATCTTTTTCTCCTTAATTTATACTTGCCGGTAAGGTTTTTAATTCCGACCCGGCTATACACATTAGCAACATTGTAGTACGGCGGGAAATAGTTGTCAACAGGATTAAATAAAGCCATAGTAAAATATCTGGGGCAAATATAGGGGGAACTCTCTGAGGTCAAATGTAAATTTTTGTAACTAAGTTGCTCAAAAAATTAAAGTTTTAAAAAATTTTGCCGTTATATATTGTATGAAACTATAAATAGCAAAAAATCTATTCTGCATAAATAATTTAACTTGATGTCTCAAATTATAATTAAAATTTTTCTGAAAAGAGATTAATAAAAAGAATTCGGAACAGACATTGAGTTGAGTAGTATGTCGGTGCATATCCGGCAGAATGGGGCACAGAGGTTCTCGCTTTTTGAGAGCCTCTGTTTGCTATATAACAGGTTTACTTAATGACATTTACACATAATTTATTAAATGATAATATATAGTTATCAGTTCTACATATTAAGATGAGTGAGTAAATGTTTAACAGAACACAATTTAAAAAAAGAATACTATTTGTCGGAATTCCTGATATGGCATATATAGGCATAGACGGACTTTTAATGGCCGGAGTAAATATAGTAGGAGTTCTAGGTCCAAAAAAATCTCATAATATGTATGAAGAATTTAAAAGATTCACACAATTAAGAGGGCTTAATTTTATCGAATTTGATGAATTAGACGAACCTCAACTTATTGAAAAAATTAAAAACCTTGATATTGATGCTGCTGTTGTTTGCTCATATAACTATAAAATTCCGAAAGTCTTAATGGATGCTACTCGTGATGGGTTTATAAATGTACATCCTTCTATGCTTCCAAAATATCGAGGCGGTAATCCTTATTCACGCGTAATTATGAATGGAGAAAGCGAAACAGGAGTAACTATTCATTTTATGGATGATAGATTTGATACTGGTGACATTATTGCTCAAAAACCATATCATATAAATTCTAAAGCCACAATGGGAACAATTTTTAACGAATTGAATTTTATTGGTATAGAACTACTTTTACAAGTTCTGGAAAATTATGAAATACAGCCGCTTCCCAGAATCCCTCAGCCTAAAGGAAATTTTATATCAGGACGAGGACTAAACGATAAAGAATTATTTATAAATTATGAAAAATCCGCAGAAGAAATTGAACGTTTTATTCGCGCTTTAAATCCTTTTTTACTCGCTAGCACAACTTTTCGAGGTAATGTAATGAAAATCATGAAAGCGGAAGTTGCATCAGATGCATTTTGTTTGCCTCATCCTGCCGGAACTCTCGCAAAAATAGAAGATGATAAAATTTTTATATCTACAACTAAAGGTTTAATAGTTCCTACTGTAATGCAATTTGGAAGCTTTTTTATTGGTGACAGTAAAGATTTCATTAGGATAGTTAATCCCAAAATAGGTGAAGAATTCAAATAGGGGTAAATAGGGGGGGGGTAAATAGGTAGTAAATAGGGGGTAAATAGGTAGTAAATAGGGGGTAAATAGAGATAAAAATAGTGAGTAAATGATGTGGGGCGACTAAAAATTATTTGGCAATTTGAAAAAACTAAGGAGTAAATTTTGAATAATTTAAATTTTATAACAGCCGGTGTACCGCTAAAAGCCGGAAATAAAGGATATGAAGCAGGATTTCAAATTCTCGATAAAATGGGACTTGATGGACTGGAGCTGGAATTTGTAAGAGGTGTTAGAATAAGCGATAAAAGTAAGGCTTCTGTCATTTCTTCAAAAAAAATTATAACTGCACATGCTCCCTTTTATGTAAATCTTAATGCAAGAGAAGAAGACAAAGTTGAAGCGAGTATTCAACGTATAATTGAAACTGCAGAGACTGCAAATGAACTTGGAGGATTTAGTATAACTTTTCACGCTGGATTTTATCTAGGTATGGACAAAGAAAGTGTATTTCAACAAATAAAAAAACAAATAAAAACAATTACTAATGAATTAAAAAAGGTTAATAACAATATTTGGATACGTCCTGAAACAACCGGAAAAGCGACTCAATGGGGAGATTTAGAAGAAATTATAAGGTTATCTAAAGATTTTGAAACAGTTTTGCCATGCGTAGATTTTTCTCATTTGCATGCCAGATATAATGGCACACATAATACATATGATGAATTCGCTCAAATATTTGAAAAAATAGGGAACGAACTTGGGCAAATAGCACTAGAAAATTTCCATGCTCATATTGCAGGGATAGAATATGGAATAAAAGGCGAAAAGAAACATTTAAATCTTGAAGAATCTGATTTTAACTATAAGGATTTATTGAAAGCATTCAAAGATTTTAATATAAAAGGAGCAATTGTATGCGAAAGCCCTAATATTGAAAACGATGCGAAATTAATGAAAGATTATTTTCTAAGTTTATAAATCACTTTTCAACAAACAACTATGATTCTTCATTTTTTTTAGACTTTTCTTCCAACAACCTTTGAATTTCAGGTTCCAGTTCAGGTTCATTAAGAATATGCTCTAATTCTAATGGAGGTAGATTGTTTTTAGAAAGTTGAGTTTCTGCATCAAATCGATTGATTACATGATCGATAAATAGAATACCGTTAAGATGATCAAATTCGTGCTGAATACACCTTGCAAGAAGGGTCCCGCCGTTTGCCTCCAAAACAAAAGAACGTCCATTTCTATCAAGAGCCTTTACCATAACATTTGCATAACGTTTAACATCAGTAAATGCCTCGGGAAAGCTTAAACACCCTTCATGACTTATTACTGCTCCAGATTTTTTTATAATTTTAGGATTAATAAATACCATTGGATTTAAAGGTTCATCACCGGTTGATACATCTATCACAAAAACCCTTACATTTTCACCAATTTGAGGTGCCGCAAGTCCAACTCCATTTTGCGCGTACATAGTGTCAAGTAAATCTTCTACCAGAACTTTTATCTTTTGTGAAACTTTATGAACTTCTTTTGAGGGTTCTCTAAGAGATGGAGTCCCATATTTAACAACTTTTCTTATTGACATATTCTTAATCCTCTTATATATTAACATGTTAGCACAAAAGTTATTGATATCACAAATTGAACAATAGCCACTATAATATCGTTAAACCTATAAGGAGCAAATTATGCGTAAATTGTTGTTTACTTTTATTTTTTTTATTTTTATGACAACGGAATGTTTTGCATATTCAATAAAACTTTACGACGAATACGGAAATAGAGTCGGAACATATAGGAAAAATGGTGATAATTTTGAGCTTTATGATTTTAACGATAATAAAGTGGAATCTCCGGAAAAGTTGATTAAAAATGCACCTACTCAAAGAATGTTAAAAGAGTATTCTCAAACTTTTTATGACGAAAATATGCAGCCGATTGGAATCTGGCGTTCCGGATTTTACGGTAACGACGGAAGATATTATCCCAGATATGGTTCTTTTTATCCGGTAGGCCGCAATCATCCAAGAGCACCTTATATTGTAAGACCACGCACAAATTATTTAACATCTCCCTATTCTAATCGCAGAAACAGCATAAATTATATTGATTCAAGATTTCCGGGATTTCATAAATTCAGATAAGAGTTTTTATCTTATAAGACAATACATAAATATGCAATACCAGTATTAGAATTTTATTAATTTCTCCCAATACTTTCTTATTTTGTACAGCGCATCTTCTATTTCAGTTTTATTACCCCTATGATATAAAGAATAACGTTCTCTGTCGTTTAAAATGTGACCTAAATTATCCAAGTCCTCTCTTATAGCAGGAGAATAAGTATCAGCATCATACATTTTTTTCTTGGCTGCGATAATTATACCTCTGATTCTTGAATCTGTTAGCCCCCATTCGTCTGCTAAAGCACTTATATTTTTAGGAGAGCAATCTATTCCATACCGAGATTTAATCATCATTTTGCTTCTCTTATCCAAAAGCCATAACCTTTTTAAAAGTTTTTTATCCAGACGTTCAAATTGTTTTAAAACAGAGTTTCTTACATCTCCAAATCCAGTAATTATTTCTTTATCATTAAAAAAGTGAATTTTTTCTCCTTGATTGTTATTAGATTTTGAATAAAAACCTTGATTAACTAATTTATTACCGTCTTTTAAAATAATTTTGCAGATTGAAAAATCTTTTTTCTTACCGATTATTAATTCCAATATTGGACTTTTTATATCTTTAACAAATTCCGGCAGAATTTTTTTTAATTGTTCGTTCTGCTGTGTGATTGCAGAGATGCCATTTTTGTCAAATTTCATCTTTTTCATATATTCGTCAGCTTCAGGTGTAAAATCTTTTACATCACGTTTATTTAATAAAACAAAATTATCTCTTGATATTTCCTCTTTTCCATCTCTTAAAACAATTTCACCTATACTTGGTTTTGAATCCTTAAATGACAACTCAAGCATAGGTATTTTTACATTCCTAAAACTGCTACAGAGAGCATCTTCTAATTCAATGCTCTTTTTCTTAAACTGGTCAATCCCATTTTTATTGTAAATAAATGTTGTTGTTTTTGCCTTAACTCTGGGTGAAAATTTATATAAATTTCTTCCTAATTTTAGATAATCTAGCACGATATTTTTTCCTTTTTTTTATTATAAAAGACCGTAAAAAAATTTTTTGCTACTTAGAAATACAATTTTTATGATACTATTTTAATAGTAAGGAATCTCAACACATGATAACGCATTGGCAAATACCTCTTTTAATGACATTTTTAGCAGGGTTCGCAACTGTATTTGGCGGATTTATAACTTTTTTTGTACATAAAAATAATTTAAAAGTTTTATCCTTAGGACTTGGATTTTCAGCCGGTGTAATGATTTTTGTATCATTAACAGAAATTCTTGACACAGCTCAGAATATGTTGCAAGCTTATTATCCGGTGAAATATCATTGGTTATTATTTTTCGGTTTTATATCAGGTGTAATAATTGCCAAACTTATAGATGAGTTTATTCCTGACCACGTTGAAGAAGAAGATTTCCAAGAAAAATGCCTGCCGGACGATGAAAATTGTAAAAGAAAGCATAAAATTAAACGTGCAGGTTTGCTTACAGCTATAGCGATTGCTATTCATAATTTTCCGGAAGGCTTAGGAACATTTCTTGTTTCCTCACAAAATATTGCATTAGGAGCTTCTGTTGCTGTCGCAATTGCTTTGCATAATATTCCTGAAGGAATTGCTGTAGCACTACCTATTTATCACGCAACCGGAAAGAAAAGACTCGCTATTTGGTATTCATTTTGGACTGGAATAACAGAACCAATTGGTGCAATTATCGGACTTGGATTGCTACATTGGATTCTGCCTGAAGCATTTATAGGATTTTTACTCATAGCAGTTGTTGGTATAATGATTTATATTTCTTTTGATACCTTGCTGCCATTATCGCACGAATACGGAGATTGGCACTATGCAATTACGGGAGTTATGTCCGGAATCATTATTATATGGGCAAGTTTGCTTCTCTTAAATGGTTACTAAAATTTAATACGCATACGGAAATGGAATATTAATCGTTTTTATTTGTTTTTTATTAGCTTTAAGTTCTTTTAAATATTCCTTGCTCATTTTTTTTAGAGCTTTTTCCTCAGGAGTTTTAGAAGTAAAAGCACTATATAATCTATATTTAAAACCGTTAAAAATTGCAGTTTTAATAATACTTTTTGGAGTATTTGTAAAATTAATTTTAGGTAGAGTCTTAAAATCTTCAAAATTTTCTATAGCAAGTTTTGCAAGTTCTTGCCTGTTTTTTTTTGCTTCTTTAAAATTGCCAATTAAAACATTTAAAAAAGATTGTTTACGATATTCAAACATTTGCTTGATTTTTTCTATTCGTTTGTAAGTTTTGGATTTCTGTTTTCCGTCTGATATAGCTAAATCAGCAGTCTGTGCAAAGGTTTGTTTTCTATTTTTTACTGTAAAAATTTGTGCATCATCTACATTTGTCGATACTAAAAGTGTCTTTTTGCTTCTGCTTTGTTTAATTATTAGATCAAATGGCATTTTCTTTATCATACTTTCTAACAAGCCTTTGTTTTGACTAAGAAGTTTGTTCTGTGCTTTACTAATTTTGCCATTTATAATAACTTTTCCATCAAAATTAACATTGGTAGATATTGGATTTACGTTCATTATACACACCCCTTAAAAAATGCTCCCGGCGAGAGTCGAACTCGCGACAGACACGGTTTAGGAAACCGCCGCTCTATCCTACTGAGCTACGAGAGCAGAGTACATTTTATATCATAAAGAACCTTTTGTTCTTGAGAATAAAATAAATCTAACACAACGCAATCTTAACACATTCTACTTTCTAAGTCCAGCTTGAATTGTAACATATAAAATAACTAACAGAAATTTGGTGTATATTTTAAATATCGGTCTTTTTTGCTTTCTATATGTTAATATGCATATTCCGGTATCACAAATTCCTCATTATTTGCATCTTTTTCTACAAATTGAAGATAATTATCCAATGCAGTTTCTTTTGATTTTTCATAGAATTCATCACTAATCAGTTTCTTATGCAGGTCAGTTCTTTCACCTGAATAGTTACCTAAAATTCTTGAAAATTTCTCTATGTTTTCTAAGTTTTCACCACCAGAGTAAGCTTTTGTTTTGGCATCAGTTCCTGATGGCCTTATCTCAACATATTTGTCCGTAAACTTCAAATACGTTCCATCTCCTACAAATTTTACATCAGTCAAATTGTCAAAGTTTAATTCAGGAAATGCTCCGTTAAGAACCTCTTTCACCTTATCCACTCCGAACAAACCTTCTTTTATGCCTATCGCTAAAGAAAGATAGAACAAATCATTCTTTGTTCTCTGTTTTTCGCCCTCAGTTTTGGTCAATTTTAGCTTTTCTATATCCGGTTCTGATTCGTTATAATAAGCGATATCTTCTCTTACATCATATTTTGCAATAATATTATTCTCTTCGAATATTTCAGCCAAGTATTCAGAAAGAGTTTTATTTTCTTCTTCCAGCTTTGAAGCAAGCGAAGATGCCACAATAATAGCTTCAGTTGCACTCTTTTCCCTCATTGCAATAGCTTTTCTGCCGGATAGAGATTCTATCAAATCTTCAGATCCCATAATCATACCGCCGGATTCTTCACCGCCGAATATCATTCTTGGCTGGACTCCTAGATTTATTGAATTCCCGAACACATCGTCCACTATAACTTCCTTATCAGGATTATTCTTAATTTGAAGTTCAACTTTTTTCATAATATTTGCGATTTCTTTAAATCCTACTGGTACGTTTACAACCTTAATACCATTTGCCCCTGCCCATTCATCCCAAGATAAAGCTGATGCAGTTGTTTTAATCATAAATCTTGGATGGTTTTTAAATTTGCCTTCATGTTTAAGTTGTTTAACTCTGTAATTCATTAGCATTAAAAATGCTTGGTTTGCAGTATACACAGTCAGAATTCTATTCTCGTCAAGTTCTATATATGAAATGCCAAACTCATCAAGCATAGGTTCATTTCCGCTTGCCTCAATCTGACAAACCGTAAGTCTGTCGTGGTCAGGGTCGGTGATAAGAACTATTGTTCCTAGCGACATATCTTTTAAAACTTTTTCATAATGCATACTTTCTATTACAGGGAAATATTTTACATATTTACCCCTTCCATCCGGCTTTTTAGCCAAAACAGTAGCATCAACTGAATAATCATAAAATGTTTTATTTCCCTTAGGGTCTGTATCGTACTTTCCGATTGAGTGGAAGAAAGGATCTTCTTTAATATTGTTCCAAACGTATTTATCTTGAATTTCTAATTTCTCCAAAACTCTGCTCAAAGTTCTATAAGCACAACCTCCAACAGATTCAATGAATAATTTACCTTCCATATTCTTTACTCCATCAAGATTTTGCGCAACCCCCGATTTTAGGTATTCAACATACAAATCAACACCGTCATTTAGTTTTGACATAATACTTTCATCAATCAATGGGTCATTTTTAGGAGCAATTTTAATTTCATAAGAACCATCACGTTCTACAATATCGAAAATTTCTTGTATTTTGTTTACAAATTCCAATGACTCTTCAGGTAAATATTGACTACCTTGTGAGTTTAAATCTTTTGTAGCCGTTTTAACTGAAATACCATGGCTTGATGTAATGTACTCACCGCCGAGTAAATCAAGCTTGAAAGCCAAAAAAGAAGCAAGCCATATCGGAATAGTTTTTCTGTCTTTAGAAGTTAAAGTTTTTATTCCTTGTGCAGCTTGAATTCTTGCAATTGCATCAAGGTATAAATCTGAATTATAACGAACTTCCGATCCAACCAATTTTCTTATATCTTTACCTTTATATTTACCAACTGCAACAAGAGCTTTTGCAAGAGTTGCAAGAACAATACCGACCAAATTAATCGGAAATCTTGTATCTTGAGGATACAAAATATTCTGCGGTCCACGAATACCTGCTGTTGAAACCTTTGCTTCTTTAGAATAATTGGCAAACCATTCTTTCAAATTCAATCCTTCAGGATTTGAATCAGAATGCGGATATAAGTGTTCGCGTTTTAGAGTAAACGTAAAACCGTCTTTATTATCAAAATTCATCAAATCTAAGTTTTTTATATAATCAGGCGTTTTTTCAAACACACTTTTAAATAATTCTTTTTCAAGTTCACAACTTGGCTCTCTTTTCATACATTTTCTCCTTTAGTAGCTTTTACGGACATTATAACATAAACAGTTTATTAAAAAATGTAAGTCTTATACTTGCAAAAAATTAAAATTTAATCTTGTTTATTTTATAATTAACCTATTAACGCAAATGAAATGAGGATAATTATGTTAAAAGATTTTTTCTTAAAGGAAGTTAAAAAAGGGGTAAATGAGGCAATAAAGGCAGGAACTCTCGGGCAAATGGGAGTAGAAGATGAGTTTTCTCTAATCGTAGAAAAACCAAAAAATGCGGATTTTGGCGATTTCGCGATTAACGTTTCATCACTTGCACGAGTGGCAAAAATTGCGCCTCCGATGATTGCTAATGCTATCACTGAAAAACTTTCCAAAGAAAATTATACAGTTTCTGTTGTCGGGGGCTTTATAAACTTTAAAGTCAGCGATTCAATGCTTGCAGATACCATTAAGGAAGTTTTAGAAAAAAAAGAAAACTATGGTAAAGGTGACGGAAAAGACAAGGAAAAAATCTTATTGGAGTATGTTTCCGCAAACCCGACAGGTCCTTTCCACATCGGTCACGGACGATGGGCAGCTATGGGAAGCGCACTTGCTAATCTTTTAAAATTCTACGGTCACGAAGTTTACCAAGAATTCTATATAAACGATGCAGGAAGTCAAATTCAAAAACTCGGAAATTCTTTGAGAATAAGATTACAGCAAGAAGTTGGCAAAGATGTTGATTTTCCGACCGATGAAGTCGAAAGAAAAAACTTCTACCCAGGGGATTATTTGATTCCTGTTGCAAAAAAATTCTTGCAGGAAAATCCTAATGTTGATGTAGATACAGTTGAACTTTCTGTTCTTTGTGATTACGCAAAAAATGAGATGGAAGCTTGCCAAAGAAAACTGCTTGAAGGATGCAGAGTTCATTTTGACAAGTTCTATTCAGAACTTGATTTGCATAAATCAGGAAAAGTAGAAAAAAGATACAAAGAGCTTATGGATAAAGGTTATTTATATGAACAAGAAGGTGCTATGTGGTTCAAATCAACTCAATACGGTGATGATCAAGACCGCGTTATCAAAAAAGCCGACGGTTCAAATACATATTTAACCGCTGATATTGCTTATCACGCAGACAAGTTTGACAGAGGATATGATAGATTAATAGACATTTGGGGAGCTGACCACCACGGATATATAGCCAGAGTAAAGGCTTCTCTGGAGGCTCTTGGATACAATCCTGATAAATTGGAAGTTCTTTTAGGGCAGCTTGTTAACCTAGTTATTGACGGAAACGAAGTCAGAATGGGCAAACGTAAAAATATGGTTACTTTAGATGACTTAATAGAAGAAGTAGGAGTTGATGCTACACGTTATTGGATGGAGATGCGTAATATCGATATGACGTTAGATTTTGATATTGAGCTTGCTAAACGTTCAACTGATGAAAACCCTGTATTCTACGTTCAATATGCTTATGCTCGTGTTTGTTCAATATTAAGAAATGCCGTTAATGAAAAACTTAATCCCGAAACTGGCGAAAAATCACCGGCTCCGATGACAAAAACAGAATTAGATAATTTAATCAATAATTTTGATAAGAGCTTAATATTAAAAACAGCAGATACTGCAAAAACATTAATTCTAAAACTTGAAGAATTCAAATCGGTAATTGCTCTTTCTGCTCAGAATAGAACGGTCTACACAATTTGTCGTTACGTTCAAGAGCTTGCGCAGGAGTTCCATTCCTTCTACAATTCTAACCGTGTAATCGGTGATGATAAGGAACTTACAAGTGCGAGACTAGGTCTTGTAGAGGCTGTTAGAATTACACTTAAAAATGCACTTGATATTCTTGGAGTATCAACTCCGGAAAGAATGTAGGGTTAGCTATGAGTTTAGTTTCTATGTTAAGAAAAAGCTGTAACAAAACACTTTTTACGACACCTAGCCATGGTAAAAGTTTATGTTTATTGCATAAATTTTATCAATGGTATTTGCACGATATATCAGAAGTGTATGCTTTTAATCCACAAGAAGAATTAGAACAGTCTCAGAAACGTGCTGCAAAAATTTACAATACTAAATCTACTCACTATCTAACAAACGGCTCAACAAGCGGAATAATAGCATCTGTTTTAACTTGTTGTAAAAAAGGAGACAAAATCTTAGTCTGGAATAATGCACATCAATGTCATAAAAATGCAAGTATTTTGGCAGGTGCTGAAATAATTGAATATGCACTTGATTATAACAGTGATTGGGGAATTTACGAAAGCATAAAAGCTTGCCAAGTTGAAGAATTAATAAAAAAACATAACCCAAATGCGATTATTATAACATCTCCTACGTATGAAGGAATTGTATCTGATATAAAAACAATTTCAGAAATATGTAAGAACAATAATGTTAAACTTATTGTTGATGAGGCTCATGGCGCATTATATCCGTTTTCAGACAATTTACCTCAAAGCGCAATTCCTTTTGCTGATTTTACTGTTCAATCTTTACATAAGACGGCAGGCGGAATTAATTCTACAGCTTTACTTCATTGTAATTGTGAACTTAATCCTGTAAATATGCTAAATATGATTAATACAACTTCACCGTCATATCCGATGCTTGCGACTATTGAAGCAAATATTAATTATTTAAATTCTAAAAAAGGTAAAAAAGCGATTGAAGAATTGATTCAAAATATTAAGAATATAAGAAAAAAACTTACAAATTTTGAATTTTACGGTGATGATATAACAAAAATTTTGATAAAAAAACAAGGTTTAACGGGTTTTGAATTGTCAGAAGTTTTGTATGAAAAATTTAATATTGAAGACGAACGTACTAATGAAAAATCTACAATGCTCTTGACCGGACTAGGTACAACAGAAAAAAAACTCACGAGATTATTGAAACTTAAAAAAATCTAATATAATAAATATAGGTTTATTCTCGCTTTTTTGCGTGCAAAATAAGCATTTGCGCATTTTTTGTGTTTTGCTTACTTATTGAACTTGCAATCCTCATTATGTAACAAATTGTAACAATTTTTAGAATTTTGCCCTAATTCATTAAAGTTTTTGAAAAAAATGCCGTTATACATGTTAGAGTTCAGAAAAAATTCATCTATTTAAAGGGTTGAAATGAACAAAAACATGTTATATAATGATATATATATTATATATTATTATATATACATATGATGTAGTAAGTAAAAAAAAGGATTTTGAGTCATGTCAATATCATTTAGCGGTTTAGTTTCAGGTTTAGATACATCCTCTTGGGTGGAAGCACTGATTTCTGTAAAACAAGCAGATGTTTCAAAAATGCAAAAAACACTTGTTTCACAGCAAACAACAAAAAGTGTTTTAAATGACACAAGAAGCGCTGTGTCTTCACTGAGAACAGCAATTGAAAAACTTACTGACGCTAAATTCGGCGGAACTTTCGATTTGTTTGCAAGAACAAATGCAGAATCATCTAATGCTGAAATTTTTACTGCTACAGCCCTTTCTGGAGCTTTAAAACAAAATTATGATATTACGGTCCAGCAGCTAGCAACATTTACAAAAGCGACATCATTGGAATCCGCAAGTAATATTGCTGATGATTCTACATTGTTAAAGAACCTTGGAATAGGTTCAGGCTCTCTTACTTGTTATGTAAATGGAGCCAAAAAAGTTATAAATATAGGGACAGACGATACTGTTGGTTCTTTGAAAACTTTATTTTCTGAAGCAGGCATAAACTTCAATATTAATGAAGACGGAGTTATGGAATTTTCTGCTGCAAACAACACTGATACGATACACATAGGAGCAACAACAGATAGTTCAAATTTCGTATCACTTACAGGAATTGAAAGACAAGAAGATGGTACATACATTTCTTCTAATTCAATTTATAAAGCAAGCATTTCTTCTCTTCTGACTGCTAATGATGCCGGTTTTAAAGAACAAATAAAAGCAGGTACTTTTACAATAGGTGATGCTGAGTTTACAATAAATGAAAATACGACATTGTCGTCTTTGATTTCAGATATTAATTCTAACGATAAAGCTCAGGCATACGCATACTGGGATGATGCAACAGGAAAATTATCCATTGCATCTACAAAAGAAGGTGCGTCATATATAAATATAGAAGCAGGAACAAGTAATTTTACTGATGTTATGGGATTTACTAATTCTGAATGGGACGAAGACGGCAATTTAGTAAATTCTCAAATGTATACAAATGCTCAAGAACTTGGAAAAAATGCCATATTTACAGTTAATGGAACAAGTATAACTTCTACATCGAATACAGTAACCTCAGATATTTCAAGAATTGATGGTGTTACATTGAATTTGAAAAGAACAAGTACTGAAGAAGATGGAAAAACAACTTTAAGCATAAATCAAGACTCATCGGGTTTGGTAGATGCATTAGAAAATTTTGTATCAGCATATAATTCATTCATTGAAAAAATTGATACCGTCACAGCAACAGGTGCAGAACTTCACGGGGAATCTTCACTTACAAGCTTGAAAAACACAGTGAGAAATTTTGCAAATGGAGCAAATAATACAAATGGCGGAGTATACAACTTGCTTTCAGAAATTGGTATTACAACAGCTTCTGCAGATGCAAATAATTTAAATGCTGATACTAACGCATTAAGCTTTGATAAGGATAAACTTCTTGCAGCTCTCGCGGAAAATCCTGATTCTGTAAAATCTTTGCTTACAAATGAAAATGGTATATTTGGAATGATGGAAAACACCATTGAGCAAAGTCTAAAAGCATCAAGCGGCTTCTTTGATATAAAAACTGCAACTTTAGATTCAAATATAAAGAAAACTCAAGAAAGAATTACAAAGAAAAATTCAAGTATATCTACTTATAAAGCTCAACTTGAAAAGAAATTTCAAGCAATGGAAAATATGATTGCTACAATGCAACAAAATTATCAATCATTTACATCCGGAGGTATTAGTATATAAAATCTGTACATATTGCACAGATATTTATTATAAAATACGATTTTTAATAAGTTCTATTTAACATATTGTTAAATATTCTGTTTTTTACTCTTTAAAAACGAGAGAAAATATAGTACAATATAAAAGGTAGTAATTAGGAGGTGTACATATGCATATACACGTGAATGGTAAAAACATAGAAATTACTGATGCTATTAAGGCTTACGTCAAAGAAAAAATTGGTAAAGTAGCAAATCACTATGACCAAATTACAGCAATTGATGTTATCCTTTCTGTTATCAAAAATCCGGCAGCTACAGGAAAACATGTTGCTGAAGTTTCCTGCAAAATGAATACTGGCATTGTTCATTGCGAGGAATCTGCTGAATCCATGTATGCAAGCATAGACTTATTAGCAGATAAACTTGATAGACAAGTTAAAAAATTCAAAGACAAATCTCTTTCTTCTGATAAGTCAACTATTAGAAATAGTGAACAAGTAGAAGTTCTAGAAAGTTAGTTTTAAATTTAAAAACTTAATATTATTAGTAATCGCCGGTTTTAGACTAACCGGCGATTATTTTTAATAAAATGACGTAATACATTTAGGGAATGAAAATGCCACATATAAAAGTAAAATCATAATATGGAGGTATTTTTTATGAAAAAATTTTTATTATTAATTCAGCTGCTTATTTTTTTAAACTTTATGCAAGCTAATGCTATGTGTCCATTAGAAATTCAAGGAGACACTGTTTGCTCTATGCAAAATTTTAAAGATAGTCCACTACCGCTTTTTCAGAATAATAATTCAAGCATAAATTCCACGTCTCAATCTCCTCAAACAAATCTTCAACCTTACATTAATGAACAATCATCTGAACAAACAAAATTAAATAAACAAAATAATAATTCTAATTTAAATTGTCAATTTGGACTTTGTCCGCAAAATTTTAATAATCAAGTTCAGCAAAAATAATTATATTAATGTAAGAAAATGTCCATATAACAATAGAATTGACGAATTTACTATCAATGAAATTTGTCAATAATAATTCAACAATATTTAAGGTAAATTTTTGTAAATATGAATTTTATCCAGAACTCATGGGAGGCATGGTCAATTGTAAAAATTTTTATAAAATTCTTTACTTGATTAAAAAATCTGGTAAGCATACTATATAGTCATAGATACGGAAAGGAGTGATGGCTACCGGACTTAAGAGGAGGAGAGGTAACAGTTTTACCTTTTATTAATTAAGTACATTTGACAAATTAATATATTAATTAAATCTAGAATCCAAGGCAAATCAGTAAAGTATTTTTAAACAACAATTATCACAAATTAAAAGAATTATTGTAGATTTGGAGATTTTAAGATTTTGGGGTAGGAGATTATTGGGTTGATTTAGGCTTTTTATCTAGAATAAAAAGCCTATTTTTGTTATTGTTTTCATGATATTTTATTGAAGGAGGGTATTTATGTTTGAACTAAAAGTAGAGATATATTTTTCTGCAGCGCATCATTTATTGAATTATAACGGCAATTGTGAAAATATGCACGGTCATAATTGGCTTGTAGAAGCATTTGTATGCGGAACAGAACTTGATAAAAGTAATATATTGGTTGATTACAAAGTTTTAAAATCAAACTTAAAGGATGTTTTGGACTATCTAGACCACAAAGATATAAATGAACTTCCTGAATTTGAAGGAATTAGTCCCAGCAGTGAGATTTTAGCAAAATATATATATAAAAAAATGCAGGAAAGAATCCCGCAAACAAGTAAAATCTCTGTTTGGGAAACATCTACATCGTGTGCAAGTTATTTTGAGAACTAAAAATGGAGGAATGGTGAACAAGAGAAGCCGTTAATCAGCGAATCAGTCTATTTATAATTTACTTGATTTTACCCAAAGGATAAAAAATATAATTTTAATATGAACTTATTCACTTATTTACTTATTCACTTATTCACTTAAAAGAAAATGGATTTAATACAAACTATATTAATGGGAATAGTACAAGGCTTGAGCGAATTTTTGCCGATATCAAGTTCTGCTCACCTCGTTTTTACATCTAATTTTTATAAAATTTTTAAAGGAATTGAGATAGTTCAAGAGTCGAACCAAGAGGTTTTTCTTGATATAATGCTGCATTTGGGAACTTTAATTGCAGTTTTGATTTTCTTTAGAAAAGATATAATGGAGATAATTAATGCGCTTTATTACGGTCTAAAAAATAAAGACTACTCGTCAAAGGATTTTAAAACAGGTATTTATATTATGTTGGGTACTGTTATAACAGTTCTTATTGCGTATCCTCTAAACGAAGTTGCGGAATTTTTGGTATTTAAACCTGCTATCGTAGGCGGACTTCTTATTTTTACCGGTTGCTTGCTTTTATTCTCAGAATGGTGGGGTAAAAGGGTACATGATAAAAAAGAAATTAGCTTAAAAAGTTCAATTTTTATTGCTATAGCACAAGGCCTTGCTGCACTTCCCGGCTTTTCTCGTTCAGGCTTAACTATTGCGACAGGGCTTTTAAGCGGACACGACAGAACTGTTGCGGCAAGATATTCTTTCTTGCTCAGTATTCCGATAATCCTTGGCGCCTCAATGGTTTATCCGCTTTTTAAACTCGATTTTGCAGAAGTTGTTACTTATAACTGGGTTGCGATAATAGTAGGAACTATAGTTTCAGGAATAGTCGGATATTTATGTATAAAATACTTCCTAAAATTTGTCGGCAGGTTTTCTTTAGGAATTTTCGGGTACTATTGCTTAATTATGGGCATTATAACTGCGGTATTTTTTAGCATGAAAGGATAATTATGGAATTAAATAAATACATAGAGCATACTTTACTTAAACAAAATGCGACAAAAGAAGAAGTTAAAAAAATATTAGACGAGGCTATTCAATATAATTTTTTAGGAGTTTGCGTTAATCCTTGCAATGTTAAGTTTGCTAAAGATTATTTGAAAAATACGGATATAAAAATTGTCACCGTAATTGGTTTTCCTCTCGGGCAATCTACCATGGAATCCAAAATTTTAGAAACCGTTGATGCAATTAAAAATGGTGCAGATGAAGTTGATATGGTTATAAATGGGGGAAAACTTAAAGACGGTGATTATGATTATATAGTTGAAGAAATCTCAAAAATTAAAACCGCTTGTCAAGGACACATCTTAAAAGTTATATTAGAAACTGATTTACTTACTCAAGATGAAATAAAATCCGCATGCAGGTTATGCGTAAAAGGCGGTGCTGATTTTGTAAAAACCTCAACTGGCTTCGTTAAAAACGGTGTTGGTGCTAAGGCAGAGGATGTTAGATTGATGCACGAAGAAGTGCATAATGCAGGACTTCAAGTTAAAGCTTCAGGCGGCATAAGAGATAGAGAAACTGCATTAAAAATGATTGAAGCTGGTGCAGTAAGACTCGGTACAAGTTCAGGAGTTAAAATAGTTGAGGGGTAAATAGGGAATTATTGAGGTAAATGATAAAAAATATCTTTGTTGCTTTAATACACATATATCAAAAATTAACCTCATTTCTTCCTCATAGATGCAGGTTTTATCCAAGTTGTTCCGAATATATGAAGGAAGCAATCATTCGATTTGGAGTTTTAAAAGGAAGCTGGCTGGGTGTAAAGAGAATTTGTAAATGTCATCCACTTAATGACGGCGGTTATGATCCTGTTCCTTATAATTATCCAAACTAAATATAGGTTCTTTTAAACGGCTCCAAAAATTCTAAACAGCAAGTTTTAAAATCCAAATCATCTTTTGCAAACAGAGTACTTACTTATTTTTAGATTGTTAATACTTGTTACTGCCATTTTTATTTTCTTTATAAACGGCAAAAAGGTTGAAAAGTTATATGCAAGATGATATAATATAATTAGGTAGTAATAATGAGATATTTAGTATCTAAATATTTTATTATAAGACAATACCCCAAGTTTTGTAAGACGATGAATAATTAATAAGTGCTAAATGCTTTTTAGTATTAGTGCTAAGGAACACACTTACTCTTTATAAACAAGAACTAATTCATCAAAAAAACTACAATAAGACACTTACCCCAAATTAGGTTAGGAATAACCTAAAACTAAAAACACAAGGCAACAAAAATGGCAATATCATTCAGTGGATTAGCATCAGGATTAGATACCTCCCAATGGGTCGAATCGCTCACTGCGCTTAAGCGGGCGAAGGTAACTAAGTATGAGGAAAAAAAGGAAGCAATTAATGTTTCCAAATCCGCTTTGTCATATATTCAACAATATTTTGTTGCTTTTAGATCTTCTATTTCCAGAATAACCGAATCAAAATTGGGATTAAATAACGCTGATTTATTTTCTCAAAAGTTAGCTGTATCATCAAACACTAACAAATTGCTTGCGCGTGCGACATCAGAGGCTGAAGAAAAAACATATAATATTACTGTTGATAAATTAGCTACTTTAACTAAAGCAAAAAGCCAATATAAAGACACAATAACGACTACGTCAAAAGCGACAGAAACATCCAGACTAGAAAATATAGAAGGATATAAAACAACAACTACAGCTTCAACAGGAATAATGAATATTGATGTTAATGTGGATGGGGTCAAGCACTCACTAACTATTCGCAAAGACGATAATATGGACTCTATTGTTAGCAAATTCCAAGCAATAGGTGTCGATGCACGATATAATCAAACGAGCGGTAAGTTAAGCCTTAATACAAGTTTGAGCAGCATTACCGGTACCGGCGCTGCAGATTTCAAAGAATTATTTCATCTTGATGGTGTAAATGAGGGATATGAAACCGGAAAATTACAATATTCATCTATAAAAACAACACAAACTGATGCAGTTTTAGATACAAAAATTTCTCAACTTATTGCTAATAGAGAAGATTTGGCAGCTTTAGGTATTGGTTCGGATTACTTAAATTCTGCAAAAACTGTAAATGTTCAAAATTCTACAAACAATAATATTACTACTTTTACCGTAAACAGTAATACCAGAATTGGAGATTTTATAAACCAGCTTAAAAGTGCCGGTTTATATGCCACATTGAATAATGATGGCTGCCTTGAGATAACAGGCGGACAGATTGTTGGCGGAACATTTGATGCTGTAAGTGTATTTGGTTTAACAGAAGAACCTGAAAGCGCTATGGTAACAGGCAATATGCTTACAGAAACTATAATTGTACCTGATATTGTCGATTTAAATACAAAACTTGTGGAAGATTTGGGTGTAACGAGGGGATTTTTTGAGGTAAAGAATCCGGATAGTGATACGTTTTATTTATCAATTTATTCCGGACAAACAATGGCTGATTTAATCAGCGACTTGGGACACGTTGGTATAGATGGGGACTTAGATTCCCAAACCGGTGTTTTAACACTGCGTGGTGGTGAGTATAGGACTCTTACCGATTCAGAAGTAATAGACCTTTGCGCCAGCAATACGATTGTCGGTGTTGATGATGAACATAAGAAAGGAACGAATCTACTTTCTTCACTCGGCTTAGATGTAGAAGCTAACATGCATATCTTATCTACGAGAAGCAGATCCAGAGCCTTAACTTATTCGCAAGTAAATTACATGACAAGTGATGCAACAATAAGCGATTTTGTAAATCTACCTCTGGATAGAACACTTGTTGTTCATGAACACACAGGAGAAGCAATAGGAACGGTTACAGTTAACAATACAACTACATTTGATCAATTATTTGCAGATTTATCCAGATATGACGTTGATGGTGAAATCCATGACGGCATAGTAATGTTTGATTCTAATAGAGAATTGTATGTTACTGGTGATTTGTTGACAGAACTTGGAATGAGTACAACTTACGAAACTATCACTGAAACAACTACACTTGGAGCTACACAATCTACATCTGCAAAAACATACCAGAAACCTGAGTATGCGACAGCAGAGAGTGTTATCAATGATTTCTTAACGATAGATAACACAAACAATCAACTTGTTGTAAAGGATCGTGACGGAAATGCGACAGGAACAGTTACTGTAACAAATACAATGAAGTTTAGTGAATTATTTGCCGCATTAAATCCATTGGGTGTTCATGGTGATATTGGTGACGGACGAGTTTCATTTACTGATAACGATGGCGGATATGTAGACGGAACTTTTGCAGCTGCACTTGGTGTTAATACGAATTATACAACGGTTACTACTACAAGTACAGTTGGGGGAACTCAAACTACGACTGCAAAAACTTTTTCTATTGTAAAAACCGCTACAGACGATGATTTAATAAAAGATTATGTAACAGCAAGCGGTGTAATTAATGTTAAAGACGGAAATGGCGCAATAGTTGGAACAGTTACACTTAACAATTCTATGACTTTTGCTGATTTATTCGGCGAACTTGCAGAACATGGAGTTGATGGTGACTTACACGATGGTGTAGTAACCTTTGTTAGCGGAATTGGCGGTTATGTAGATGGTACAGGTGCCGAAAGATTTGGTGTTACAACATCTTATAATACTATTGTCACAACTGCTACTGTCGGCAGAACACAGACTACAGCAGGAAAATCTTACGAAACAATAAAAGTTGCAGAAGACAGCGACTTAATAAAAGA
The DNA here is from genome assembly GCA_905236775.1 of Candidatus Gastranaerophilales bacterium. Taxonomy (GTDB): domain Bacteria; phylum Cyanobacteriota; class Vampirovibrionia; order Gastranaerophilales; family Gastranaerophilaceae; genus CAG-196. The sequence continues at coordinate 1,219 of CAJOOM010000064.1, read as the reverse complement.
CTATGCAACAGCCAGCGGAGATTTGGTAGTCCACGACCAAAACGGTAATGCAACAGGCACGGTTACTTTAAATAATACAATGACTTTTAGCGATATGTTCCAGCAACTTGGGTCACTGGGTGTGCAAGCAACATTGCATGATGGCATAGTTACATTGGTTCATAATTCTGATGGATATGTTGACGGAACCGGAGCCGAGAACTTAGGCTTAATGACTACATATAATACAGTCACAATAACAGCAACCATTGGAAGTGTTCAGACTACAGGAACAAAGACTTATACTCAAAATGTAGTTGCGACAGATGGCAGTACGATTAATGACTTTATTACAATTTCCGGTAGCAATAATAAAATAGTAGTTCATGATATAGACGGAGATGCAACACAAACAGTCACCGTTGACGGAACAAAGACTTTTGGCGAATTATTTGCATCTTTAGCTGAATACGGTGTAAATGGTGATATTGAAGATGGCAGAATCACCTTTACAACGGATAATAACGGTTACGTAGACGGAAGTTTTGTCACCGCTATGGGAGTAAATACAAGTTATACGACAATAACAACAGTTAAGACAGTAGGTTCAACAACTACAGGAAGCGGACTCAATTACGAAAGCGAGCAAATTGCGGATGATAGTAGTGTTATCAATGATTTTCTAACAATAAACAGCGGAAATAATAAACTGGTAATAAAAGACCATGACGGAGAAGCTACACAGACTGTTACTGTAGACGGCTCACAAACTTTTGGCGAATTATTTGCATCTTTAGCTCAATACGGTGTAGACGGTGATATAGAAAACGGTCAAGTAACATTTATTCATAATGAAGGCGGATATGTTGACGGTTCATTCACAGGAAATAACGGCTTAAAGATGTCTACGTCATATACAACCGTTAAGACAACGACAACCGTCGGTACAACACAATCAACAGACCAAAAGACTTATTCTGTGACTCAAATTGCAACAGATACAAGTGTAATTGGAGATTTTATATCAGTAACTAATGCTAATAATACGATTGTTGTCCATAGTTCTGACGGCACCCCGACAGCTACGGTTAACGTTGACGGAACAAAGACTTTTGGCGAATTATTTGCATCACTTGCTGAGTATGGTGTTGATGGTGACATCGAAAACGGTCAAGTAACGTTTATTCATAATAATGGCGGATATGTTGACGGTAGCTTTGCTGCAGCTCTTAACATGACG
>CAJOOM010000063.1 GCA_905236775.1 Candidatus Gastranaerophilales bacterium | reverse complement strand
TATGCAAAATATGAGAATACTAGCCCGCAATATGGCTTGGCATTTAAAATGTATGGAAGCAGGTAGAAATGCAGGTGTTCAAATGCCTAAACAAGAAGAAATAGTATATACAAACTTTATTAGGGGGTAAAAATGTCAAAAACATTAGTAGCATATTTTTCACGTACAGGTGAACAGTATAGTGTAGGTGAGATTACTGAAGGCAATACAAAAAAGTTAGCAGAAATTATTGCTGAAAAAACAGGTGGTGATTTGTTTGAGATAAAAGTGGTTGAAGATAATTATCCAAACAAATACACTCCTCTTATCCAATTTGCAAAGCAAGAAAAACAAGTAAATGCACGACCTGAGATAGTCGGAAGAGTTAATAATATGGATGAATACGATACTGTATTTATTGGATATCCGAATTGGTGGGCAGATATGCCAATGCCTGTTTATACTTTTATAGAAAGCTATGATTTGACTTCTAAAAAGGTTTACAAGTTTTGTACACACGAAGGTTCTGGCGGAGTTCACAGGGATGATTTTGCGATGTACGGACATATTGCGCAAAATGATAGAGAGCAAGCAGAAAAACTAGTTGCGGAATGGTTAAAGAGTATTGGTTTTTAATAGAGAATCCGGTACTATTAAAAAACAACTCTTAGGACTTATAAAGCTATTAAAAGAGCAAAAGAAGCTCTAAGTGCTTCTTTTGGCTGCTTTTAATTAAATTCTGCTTTTGTTTTATTTAATGCTTGACTTTTTTAACAAAATCTATGACGAGATTTTGGTTATTGCTTATGGTATTCGAGAAGAATCTGAACTTTTATACTATCTTTTTGATATGAATTAGGAAGCGGTTGATACGGAGCACCGGATTTTACCGCATTAAGTACAGAGGGATTTGCTGCAGGATAGTTTGTAGAAACAATTTGTGTATCAGAAATCTGTCCGTCCTTATGAACAGTAAATCTTACTGTTATTTCATAATCCTTTTCTCCTTTATATGGAGTCCAATGTCTGTGAACTTCTGCAGGGAGATATCTGAAGTATTCTTCTATTGTTTTTATTTCTCTCATTCCTTTTGGAATTTTTTGTTGTGTTTGTTGGTGTGTATTTACATTCTGTTTAGAATCCCCAAACGGATTCGAGTTAACATTTTTTGGTGTGTATTCAAATGCATATACAGCAAGTGCAATACAAAAAAACATTGATAGCCAAACAAATTTTTTCATACTTAATATCCTATTCTTATTATATATTTTCTTTACCTTACATAAACTCTAGGAAGTCTTACTTTAAGTCTGCAAGTAAGTTCATAATTAATAGTATGTAATATTTCTGCCCAATTATCAAGTGGCAAATATAAATCATCCAATAGAGTAATTACATCACCAACCCTAGCCTCTGCATCGCCTAAATCAAACATCATTTGATCCATTGTGATATTCCCGATTTGTTTAATTTTTTTCCCATTAATCATTCCATAGATTTTGTTTGACAGACTGCGCGAAACTCCATCAGCATAACCGATTGGTATAGTAGCAACTTTTGTGGGTTTATCTGCCACAAAAGTGTGTGCATAACTTACCCCCTCTCCAGATTTAACTTCGTGAATATTAGTTATTCTTCCTTTTAAGCCCATTATTTGTTTTAATTTAGGTTTATAATTTACTTTTGGCGGTAAGTCCGGATATAGTCCGTACAAAGAGATTCCTACTCTAACCATATTTGATTTTATATTGTATGCAAAAGTTGCTGCAGTATTTTGTATATGGATTAACAAATTTGATGTATCAATATTTTCTATAACATTATTCCAACGATTTATTTGTTTTTGCGCTTCTTCTTGTTCCTCTGCGGCAGCCAAATGCGTAAACACTCCCTCAAGAACTAAATATTCAGCTTTTTGTACTGTTTTTATATATTCAACTGCATTTTCTGAACGAACTCCTATTCTGTTCATACCTGTATCAATTTTTACGTGGACTTTTGGCTTAATACCCGTTCTTTCATATACTTCTTTACAAGATTTTAGGTGTTCATTATTGAATATTGAAAAAGCAATATCATTTCTGGTTGCTGATTTTACTGCCCAAGACGGAATAGCACCGACAACAAGAATCGGAGCTTTGATTTTTACATTACGCAAATCTAGCCCCTCATCAACAGATGAAACACCAAACATATCAACTCCGGATGCGAGCATTGTTTGAGCTATCATTTGCGAACCGTGTCCATAAGCGTCAGCCTTTACTATTCCTAAAAACTTTTTTTCTTTCGGAATCCCCTTTTTAATATTTATAATATTTTGTGCCAGAGATTCCAGATTAATCTCTACCCAAGCATCTTTATGCGTATTTATATTTGACTGTCTTACATTTTTCATAACAAAATCCTATTAAAATCATAATCCTAGCACTATTATACATCGATTTTATTAAAATATATATTACTTAATTTTAGAGGGTGTAAACTTGTAATGATAAATCTAAAGCATGTGCAGTCAAACTCCTCGCCACTTGTGGGAACGACCTGCGAACAGAAGATGAAAGCGCAAGCGATGTCTGTTTAGTGTGTGCAGGTCAAGACAGAATGGCAGGGGTGAGGGGTGATAAAACATTAATAGTTAACACTATCTAATTTCACTTATGCCTGTGCAGCTACTGCTTTGTAGTAGTTTATATAATCTACCATGCAATCGAATTCTGTATTATACACCATTTTTTGAACATTTAATAAGTTTTCTTGCTGCTGATCAAGATCAAGTTTTGCGATAACACCTTCGTTGTATTTTTCTTGAGTTAATTTAAAATCCTTTTGCTCCAAAAGTTGAATGTTTTTTTGTTTTTCAAGTTTTTCCCTATCCATATTTACTGACACAAGAGAATCATTGACCTCTTGCATTGAAGTTAAATTAACTTTTTCATAATTCCTTAAACTTCTTTCATAGGCAATTTTTTTAGCTTTTAAGTTTGATGTTAGAGAAAATCCTTGGAATATAGGTTGTATAAGTCCTCCGCCAACACCCCATATCATATTATTTGTAGTGAACAAACTCTCTAAATATTTATTGTTAAAGAATAACAATCCGCCAAGACTAATATTTGGCAACATCTCTTTTCGTGCGATTCTTACATCAATTCCGGCTTTTTCAAGCATTTTTTCAGCCTTCTTATAGTCCGGACGACTCATAATAACTTCTGAATTTACTTCTTTTGGTATTGTTCCCGAAAAAGCGAAAGTTTTGTAGTCAGCTCTTTTATATTGCTCAATATTATCAGGACTGTCACCAACCAGCACCGCTAATTGATGAAGAAGTTTTGTTCTTTCTTTTTTTAATTCTACAAGGTCAGAAGTTCCTGCTATATATGCTTTATTTGCTTTAACTAAATCAGAGGTCGATACGATACCTTCTGAATTTGAAACTGTCATAATTTCAGATATTTCTTTTCGTAATTTAACAATTTCCTCCTGCATGTCAATTAATGCATCCAATTTAACTATATTAACATATACACTTCCTACCGCAGACGCAATGGATATATATGCAGCTTGTTCGTCCAGAATTGATGCCTCATAAAGTTTTCTAACGGCAGTTGTTTTGTTGTGGTTTTTACCGAATAAATCAACCTCATAGCTTGCTATTATCGGTAAACCAAAATTCCCTTGAGTTTTTCCCATAAAATGACCATACCCAGGAAGAAATCCTGCTGATATATTTGGCATTTCAAACGAACGCTGCATGATAATATTTTGATAATATTCATCCATTGTAAGAGTTGCCATTTTTAAGTCTTTATTATTTTCAACTGCACGGATTATATAATCATTAAGATATTCATCATTAAAACTTTTCCACCAAGCCATGTTAACGTATTCGTATTTGTTCTTAACAGGTTTCACTTTTTCTGATTTGTGTTTCTTAATGCTTTTATAAATATTTTTTTGAACATTTTCTTCTGTTCCTGCATTCAAAACTGTACTCTTATCAACTGCAAAAACCGAATTTAAACCAAACATTGACAACAATACTAAACATGACACTAATTTTTTATTAACAATAATCTTTCTTAAACAACTTTTCATTTTTAATTTTCCATTTTCAATAAATAACGTAATCTCCAATCACTCGGATAAGGTGTGTAAAACATTTACCCTCCCTCTTGATTTTTTATAATAAGAATGTTAGCATAAATATGTTGCATTTGCAACATGTAGTAAAATAAACATACTCTAAAAGGCTTTGCTTATGCGCGAACATTTCACTGATACTATATTTTATCAAATTGAATTAACCGCCAAGTATTGTAAAATTCTTGGACAGCAAGTTTTTGAAAAATATAATACAGGTATATCTTTAGAAGAGTATGCAATTTTAGATACATTAATAGGTAATAGGGATTTGTGTCAACGTGATTTAGCAAAATTAATTTTAAAAGATAGAGCAAATACAGGCAAATTACTTGATATTTTGGAACAGAAAGGATTTGTTACAAGAAAACTCGCAATAAGAAATAATCGTCCAGTAAAGATTATTTCAATAACTGAAAAAGGTGCTCAAAAAGCTGAAGATTCAGCAAATAAAATTAGGATGCATTATTTGGAAGTGAAAGAAAAAATAAAAAATAGTGATATATCTAAAGTCGGAGAATTATTGAAAGAACTTCGTGAAATATTAAGTAATACAATAAATTTACAAATATAATTTATAAAGAATAATACATAAATGAGGATGTGAATATGGAAAATAATAATAAAAATAGATTACCCATAAAAAAGAGATATTTAGTTATATTTTTAGTTGTAATCGCTGCAATTTGGGGCGGATACAAGATATATGAGATGTTAGGTTATCAATCTACAGATGATGCTTATATAGAAACAACAACCGTATCTGTTTCGCCAAAAGTTGCAGGTGAAGTAGTTAGTGTAAAAATAAAAGACAATCAACCCGTAAAAGCCGGTGACAATGTTGCTGTAATTGACCAAAGAGATTATAAAGTAAGATTAGCACAAGCGCAGGCTGCATATGACAGAGCTGTATTAAATCAAAGTAATGCTCACGCAAATTTAAATGCTGCAAATTCAGAAATAGAACTTGCACAAAAAGATGTTGAGAGATATGAAAATTTGTATAAAGCGGGTGCTGTATCTAAACAAACATTAGATAGAGCAAAAACAACACTGGATTCTATCAAAGCAAAACAAACCGTTGCCGAACAAGCAATTTTTTCATCAAATCCGGCAAATAATGCAAAAGTTGCAGATGCAGATTTAAATGTTTTAAAGGCCCAATTAGATGCTGCAAAACTTGCAATGGAATATACAGAAGTTAAAGCTCCAATCGACGGAACTGTTTCAAATAAAAGAGTAGAGGTTGGTATGATGGTTCAACCGGGAACTCCTTTATTCGTAATTGTTCCTCACGAAGTTTGGGTTGTTGCTAACTTTAAAGAAACTCAGTTAGAAAAAATGAAAAAAGGGCAAGAAGTAGATATTAAAATTGATACATACCCTCATAAAGTGTTTAAGGGAAAAGTTGAAAGTATACAAAGAGCATCCGGTGCCAAATCCAGTTTATTCCCACCGGAAAATGCTGTAGGCTCTTTTGTGAAAATAGTTCAAAGAATTCCTGTTAAAATTGTTTTCACAGAAGAAATTGATACTGATAAATATCAAATAATTCCTGGTATGTCAGTTGTTCCAAAGGTAAATATCAGAAAAGAAGTAAATGAAAATTAATTAAATGCGTTATTTTCTTATCAATCTGAGCTTGCGGAAAAATTAAAATTTTGTCTTGGATTTCCTCCTGCTCTAGCCTGTCACTCACTGTGCTAAAGCACTTGTTCGTTTCG
>CAJOOM010000062.1 GCA_905236775.1 Candidatus Gastranaerophilales bacterium | reverse complement strand
TTGGATTATTCGGGGTGTCGTCGGAGTAACGTCCGACCGACACCTTACGAGTTTCGGACTTCGTCCTCACTCTACCGAAAATCCGCTTCTTGGATTATTCTGGGTGTCGGCAGAATAACGTCTGACCGACACCTTACGAGTTTCGGACTTCGTCCTCACTCTACCGAAAATCCGCTATCCCGCGTGCATACTGTAACTCACACACCTTTAGATCGGATTTGAAAAACCTCAAAAATTTGTCAATTTTTGGGTTTTTCCGCATCCTCTTGTTTTAACGAGAGTAAAAATATACTCTCGTTTTTTGTAAAATTATAAAGTGATATAATAGCTGTAGTGTAAATTTGACTAATGCGGAGGCATGGATGGTTAATATTGATTTTTTAACCCTTAAAGCTTTTTTATCAGAAAATATAGATTTTTTGATAGGTTCAAGACTTCAAAAGATTCAACAGCCGACTAGAAGAGATTTCATTCTGTATCTTAGAAACAGTGGTGCAAGTAAAAAGCTATACATAAACATAAATCCAAGTTTTTATCACATTGCATTTATGAGTAAAGAAAACGAAGAAAAACGTTCTATTAGAATTCCGCAGAAGCCTCCAATGTTTTGTATGCTTTTAAGAAAATATATTGAGAGTGCAAAAATTATAGATGCAGTTGTTATAGAAAATGAACGAATTTTGGAATTGCATTTTGAATCTTATGACGAATTGACGGAAAAGCACATATTATGTCTAACTATCGAACTAATGGGGAAATATTCTAACTTAATTCTTTATGACAAAGATACATCAATTATAATAGGGTGCGCACACAATGTCGGTCCGGAAAAGAGCAAATATAGAGAGCTGCAAGGTGGTTTTAAATACATTTACCCTCCACAGACTGAATTTAAGCTCTCTAACGAACTGCAAAAGCAATTTCAACAACTTGACGAGAGAAAAATAAAAGAATACCTTAATAAAACTGAATTTAAACCAGCTATAAAAGATGATAGATACACTCTTTTTAGTGAACTTTTAGAAGATTCGGTAAGACAAACTTCTGTTAGTGCCATGCTGGACAATTATTATGCCGATTTTCAAGGGAAAATTAATCTTAAAAATGAAAAGAAAATATTAATTGATTTAACAAATAAGAAAATCAAACGAACACAAAATGCAATGACAAAAATATCTGACCTTTTGAAACAAAGAAACAATACAGATAAATATAAACTGTACGGAGAACTTTTAACTGCAAATGTATATAAAAGTTTTAATTATGCAAAAAGCATTGATTTGTTTGATTATATTAATAATCAAAACGTTACAATTGAGCTGGATGAAACAAAAACATTAAGTGAAAATGCACAAAAGTATTATAAACTTTATACTAAGTCAAAAAACACAAGAAAAAAATCCGAAGAAATGCTTAACAATTTAAATATTGAACTTAAGTATTTAGAAAACATATTATATAGCATAGAAAGAGCAGAGAATATAGATGAGTTGGATGATATAAGAATTGAACTTGGAATTAGTAATAATAAAAATAAAAAACAAGAAAAAATCTTAGTTGAAAAAATAAAAATATCAAATTTTGATGTTTACATAGGTAAGAATAATAAACAAAATGATTACATAGTATCAAAGCTAGCAAAAGATGAGGATTATTGGTTTCACACAAAACTATGTGCAGGTTCACATGTCTTACTTAAAATAAATGGAATCGAGCCTGATGAAAAATTGATATTTGAATGTTGCAAACTTGCACGTAAATATTCCTCTGCGACTCAACCGTCAAAAGTAGGTGTAATATATACAAAAGCAAAAAACCTAAGAAAACCTCCTGCATCACCTCTCGGATATGTTACGTACAAAAATGAAAAAGAGATTCTGGTTTAGTCTACATTATATAATGATTTTATTGTGCGTTACATTTTACATGCCAATAAATACTAAAAAGCAGATCTAAAGATTAGACCTGCTTTTTATATAAAACTCAAACAGTTAACTATTTGCCGTTAACGATTTCTTTGAATTTCTTACCAGCAGAGAATACAGGAACTGTTTTTGCAGGAATCTTGATAGCTTTACCATTTTGTGGGTTTCTACCATTTCTTGCTGCTCTCTTACGAGGTTCCCAAGTACCAAAACCAACTAAAGTTACCTTTTTACCTTTTGATACAGTTTTTTGTACTGTTTCAATTAAAGCTGATAAAACTTCGCCAGCTTCTTTTTGAGTAACTTTTGATTTTTTTGAAATTTCTGCTACTAATTCTTCTTTGTTCATTATAAAACTCCTTTCTTAAATTTTACAAGTTTTATTATAGCGCATTAATTCTATAATGCAAGCATTTATCTATACTAAAAGTATGATTTTTTCTGTATATTACATAAATTTGATAAAAATAAATGTTATTTATTGCCTTTTTTTAAAACTATACCATTTAATTTACAAAAAGAAGTAAGAACAGAAAGCTCTTCTTTTATACGTTTTATCAAATATTGATGCTCCGGAACAATCGGAATATTTTTCGCTATATGGAACATTTTTAGAGCCTGCTTAATATATTCACCTCTTTGTGCGGTCTTAGGCAATGCCAGTTCTTGATAAAATTTTGCATATTGTATATAATCATCTGTTAATATACCCTGTAAATCGAACTTTTTAGCGATAAAGATAGATTTTTCTATATAAATTTTTGCTGATTCAAAATCCTGTTTTGCAATATAAATTTCTCCTATAAGCTTATTAAACAAGGCTATAAAGTAATAATTGTTAATATTTGGACTTTGAGCTATTTCTAAGGCTTTGGTTGCAATATTATCTAATACATATTGTGACCCTCTCGTTACAAGTTTTAATTGAGCCGTTAAATACCAACTAAGGAGTGCACCTGTTGAAATCTTTTCTTTCGTAAAATATGTTAATTGTTCATCTAAAATTTCTTCCGCCTTTTTTATTTCATTTTTATCTTGAAGAATTTTTGCCAAAAGAGTTTTTAGTATATTCTTTGTAAAATTATCATCGGCATTGTTTGCAAATGTTACTACATTAAACAATTCAGGCATTATACTGTCAAAGTCTCTTTTTAAAAACTTGTTCAATATATCTATAAAATTCCATCTTGAAACAATAAATGAATCCATATCATCAAGAGTGAATTCTTTTAAAATATCATCCAGAATTTTTTCTGAAGTTTTCAAATCACCTTTTATTGTATTAGCCAGTGCTAGCGAAAGATGAGTTTTACATAAAATGGAAGAATCTGTTATCTTATTTTTTTCTACTATATTAAATATAAAATCAATAACTTCAAACATTCTAATATCACCTTGGAATGTAAGAGCTTCTGCTAAATCAAAATATACCTCAAGCCATAAATCAAAAAGAGCATCCATATCAATTGACTGAATATTTCTACCTTTTGACAAATATTTTTGAAAAATTGGAAGTACATCATTGTCTGCCATATTAACAACTTGACCATAGTTTCCCAATCTCACATGCGGGCGAATCTCTCTTGATATAACAAGAGCACGTTCTAATTCTAATTCATAAGGAATTTTACGAACAACATTTTCTGCACATTCTATTACTCCCCAATAATTTCCCATTTTCATAGCAGCTGATGCCAAATAGCCTAATAAGTCTATATGCTCATATTCTTCGCTTTCGTCCAACATCATTATGGCTTTTTGCAAATAATCAAAAGAAGCTGTATAGTCAATTGGCTCCAACAGTTTTCCCACTCTTGTATATATATTCTTCTTTACTTTTAAATAAAACTCTCCTGTTTTATGTTCAATAAGTTTCAAAGCTTGCTTTTGGGATATTATATACAGACCAATATCTCCGATATACGAAGCTTGTTTCATTAACATTGTCCAAACTTCAAATGACTGGTCATTGTTATTTAGTTTTTGCACTATATATCCAAGTAAAGCGATTGAAGATTGCTTGTATATGCTCAAAATATCATATAGCATATTGACAATTTCTTCAAAAAAATCATCATTTTTTACAATGGAAACAATAGACTTCCAAACTTCAAAAGTTTTAAATTCAAAAGATAAATTATTTAATTGAACAATAAAACCTCTATCAACGAGAGTTTCAATGATTCGTTCAAATTCTTGCGTAGAATTATTATCAAAATTTTCCAGCATTGCAGGATAAAATTTTGCACCTAAAACGGACATAGCACAAAGCATTCTATATACAGATAAATCCTCTTGTCTCAAAATACCAAGTCTGGCATCTATTATTGTATCCAAAGAATTGTATGCAATATGTTTTAAATTGTTACGCTTTATATCTTTATACAGCATTACCATTTGTTCAACAACACCTGGATTCCCGCAAGATACCTTTACTGCTAATTTTGTAAAATCTTTCCCTACACTTAAATTTGGATATTGCGCAATTAATGCTTCTACTTGATTTTCCGAAAACATTCCTAATGCTAAATCTACATAATTTTCATTTTTTAATAACGGAGATGCTGCAAGTCCCATGCCTGGCTTAGGTTCTTTAGAAATTATTATGAATTTACACCTTTCAAGCATATATTCGTCATTTAATAACTCTCTCAGAAAATCATATGACATTCCGTCTATATATTCAAAATTGTCTATAACAAAAACCGTTTTTACTTTTTCTACAATTGTTGTAAAAACTTTTTTCATCATAGTGAATGTTTTCACCTTATTGTGATATATGTTTTCATATTTATCTAAATTTTCTGGATATAGTATGTTTAATAAATCATTAATTTCATTATTGGTAAGATTAGGAAAATCTTGATGAAAAAACTTTATTGAATTTTTCTTCAATTGTAATGTATCCGGACAAAAATTATTTATATTAAAAAAACTTAGAAGTACATCTTGAAAGTAGCCGAATGGCGAAAGTTGTGAAACCTGAGTGCAAGTACCAATAAGCCAAATTAAATTTGCACCTTTTAAATCATTTATTACATAGCGCAAAATAAGATTTTTACCAGAGCCGCTTTCTCCGCTTAAAGTTATTATTGATTTATCGGCATCTTTTATTGCTTCTATAAGATTTGCTCTTACTTTTTGTTGGGATTTTGTCTCTGCACTATATTGTATATTCTTTAATTCTTTACTATTTACAGACTTAGGTTTATCGCTCGTAACAAAAGGAATCCCGCATTTTCTACAACTTTCTGCATTAGGTAGATTTGCACTACCACATTCTGCACATATTTTTAATAATTGTTGATGGCAGTTTGAACATTCTAATGCTCTTATGCTATTTATTGTCCCGCATTTTTTACAAACAGATGCAACCCTTGTCCCACACTCCGGACATTTTACAGTTTTATCATCAAGTTCAATTTTACATTTAGGACATATCATTCAGTTTAACACCTATACTAAATCAACTATCTCATCTATAGCAGAAATGATATCTTTCCTTTCCATATTTAACTCTTTTGCAATATCTGATATAGTTTTTTTCTGTTCAAATCTCAACTTATAAATATCTGCAATATTTAATTCCGGTTTTGCTGCTATCAAAGAATTGAGTTTTTGTTTTATTAATTCAGCATCTGAGTTGTTTTCATTTTGGTCATAATTACGCAAAGATTCGTAATCAATTTGTTCATATACAGTATCTGATTCAATATCGTTCTGTGATTCAGGCAAGATACTGCCATAGTAATTGTCAGTGTTATTTGATAAATCACTTTCACTACCAAATAAAACTTCTTGATCATCGTTATTTTCTGTATACAATAAACGATTTTCACTTTCTGTATCAGGTTGCGTATCCAGAATGTCCAAAACATCTTGTTGTAAATTTAGTTTATCTGCTTCATTTGAATCTGGTTCTTCAAGTTCCAAATTATCTGCTTGCGCAACATTGTTATCGTTAAACATTGTAGACTCAAATTCCAATTCTTCCGAATCTAATTCTTCAAGCTCGACTTCATTTTTAATTAAATTCTCTGAATCATCACTATTTTCACTTAAACTTTCAGTATTATTCTCCGGCTCTAAAAGTTCTGTATCCTGATTTTGCAATTCGAATTCCGATACAGATAAATCGTCACTATAATCATCAACTGCCTTAAAACCAATTTCTTCCGGCAAAGATAATTCCAATTCTCTCAATGCATCTTTGTCATATTCTTTTATTTGTTCACCGGAAGAATCATTATCTTCTTCTAAATCCAATGTTAGTTCGTTATATTGCGTATTTTCTTCATCATTGGATTCATTCTCTTCTACAGATTCTGTTTCCAATTCATCATTGGGTTCTTCAATACTATCAAAACTATTCTCAATATTCTCTTCTTGTAAACTACCTTCATTTAAAGATTCTTCAATAATAAGTTCATTTTCCAAATCTTTTTTTTCTTCAGAATTCAAGTGATTATCTTCAGGATTTTCAGCAATAACTTCCTCTAAAAATTGTTCTTGAGTATCTTCTATATTTAAAACAGGCGAAATATTATCACTTGCAGATAAATCCTCAGAATTGTCATCAGACTCCAATTCTAATAACGATTCCTCAGTGTTTGATAAATCTTCTTCAAAAGAATTTTCATCATAAGATAACTCTTCATACTCAAGAATTTCTGCAGTATTTTGAATGCTACCGGAATCTTTATCTTCTTCAAGTTGAACATTCTCTGATTCCAATTCTTGAATTTCCGGTTCTTCACTACTTGCCGAGCTTTCTTCCGACAAATCTTCTTCTGAATCTTCTTCTAAATTTTCTACTATCTCGTCTTCTGTTTCATCTGCTAATTCTAAATTTTCTATTTCATTTTCATCTGTCGATAATGAAACATCTTCAGTAACTACGTCCTCTATATTACCTATTGAATCTATTTCGCTTTGTTCATCTGTTGATAAATCACTTTCTGATAGAGAAAGAGTACTGTCATTATCATTATCATTATCATTATCACTATCATTCTCATCTAGTCGCTCGAATTCATAAGAACTATTAGTTTCTGGACTAAATTCTGCATTTTTATCTTCTTCATCAATACTAGATTCTTCATACTCAAGACTTTCATCAGTATTAGATAATTCAGCACTTAAATCATCATATTCACTATTATCTATTTCTAAAATATTATCGTTTTCGTCTGAGCACAAATCTTCAAGTTCTTGTTCTGACATAAATTCTTCATTTGGAGTTTCTGCATTATTATCTAAAGAGACTTCTCCAATAGAATTAATCATCTTATCAACCAATTCCTTATTAGCTTTTGGTTCAATATTTACAGCCTGCTCAGTCACATAATTGTTAGTATTTGAAGCTTGTTCTTGCGAAGTGACAGCTTGAATATTCTTATTAATTTGATTTATAAAATCAGCAGCATTACACGATTTATAAGTATTGAGATTTGCTTTTTTAGAAACTGTTATTAAAGATGTTCCAACTATTTTCTGCAAATAGGAAGTAATAACATCCTCATTGTTAATAGTATTTAGAATTATTGATGAATGCGCATAAACATCATCTATAATATCATCCAATAAATGCTCCAGACCGTGATATTTTTTATGTTGTTTAACTATAGATTCTATTAAATTATAATATTTATCATTTTTATCCATAACTATTTGTATTCACTTTCTGTTTTAAACTTATAATCGTATTATAATAAGAGGATTTCCCTGTACCTTTCCAAATGTTGATATTCCGGAAGCACTATTATTTAAAGAATTCTTAACAACTTTTAGAATTGCTTCATCAACAGTTTCTTCTCCGCTTGAATCTTTAATTCCTACTACCTCAAATTTTTCTGCATTAGAATTATAACGAAGTTCTACAGAAATTTTATTAGAAAGAGGCGGTTTATTTAGCAATAAAAGCTCTGTTTTCAAATTAAACTGAATAATCTTTCCAAGTTTAATAAAATATTTTTTTGTAGCTGTATTTGAGACGTATCCGGATGGAACCTCCCAATCTACCTTTAGATTACTAATTAGAACTGAAGAATCCAGATTGCGCTCAATTGCAGGGATTGTTACTGCATTTCCTTCTTCTTTGCTGACAGATGTTTTGACAGGTTCAACCGTTTCTACCGGCATTACAACTTCATTAGATATTTTTGATTCTTTTTCGTCATCACTGTTAATGTTGCCAACATTCTCTTCAATTACATTATTACCCTTTAAGTTATTAAAGTAATCCGTAACTTGATTCCAATTGCTATAAATAAAGTAAGTTAAACCACATACAAGAATCAGTACTAACATTATACAAATAATAATTGTAAAGTTGCCTTTTTTGTTTATAGGAACACTTTTGGGTTCACCATCAAAAAGAGCCTCTATATCTTCTGAATTTTCTGAATCCTCAAGAGTTTCTACGTCGTATGTATTTTCATCATTTTCATCTTCGTTAGCAGATTCTAACATATTTTCTTCATCAGAATCATTTTGTTCGCTTTCCAAATTCATACTTTCGATGATTTCCGAACCGCTCGGTGTTACCTCTGTTGTATATTCAAATGAATTTTCATCAGAATTATCTGAACTCATATCAATAGCATCAAACAATTCATCCAAATCTTCTTCTGCGGATTCTTCTTGTATTTCCGAACTAATCTGTTCTTGTTTAAGATTATTTAACGAATAAAGTGTAGATTGTGCTTTTAATACTTTTAGCAATTTCTGTCTATCAACTTTTGAATGAATTAAATGCTTAAACAAATTGGCAATTTCTGCTGGTTCCAATGTTTGTTCAACAAATTCATATATCTGTTCACTATAATTATCAGTTGATTCTTCAACTTCATCTAAAACATTTTTTATTTGTTCAAATGAACAAAATGATTCTTTCGGAACTCTAATCATGCCATTAAACTTGCGTGAAACATCGATTCTGTTTGGGAAAACAAAGCCTGTCACCGTTCCGTAACTCAAATCCTCTTCAAGCTTTATAAACATATATACAGCAGGCAAAATCCCTGCTTTGTAATGAACTTCCGGAACATTTATTTCATCATCGGAAAAATATACACGTACTCCTACATAAGCATTATTTACGTATATATCCGAAATATCAAGAAATTGAAGCATTGAACCTAAATTGTGCAATCCGGATGCAGTATCAACAGTATAATCATCTTTTTCTTCGAAATATCTGCCAGCAATCTTAGCTCCTACTAAACTTGCCATTGCTTGCGCATGCTTTTCAGCTCCTACTATATGCGCACAAATCGACTGTGCGTAAGTTAAATCACTTTCTAATATATCAACTCTATCTTCTTCCACTTAACACTCTCCCATGCTCGCTATAATCATACCACATTAGCTAAAAAAAATCTATAAGCGAAATAAACCAATGATACTAAAAGATTTTGTTCGAGAATTCCTTTTATGCATGACAAGTTAAATTTAAATAATAACAATATAAAATTTATCAGTCATGTATTAATATATAAATTAAAGAATTTAGCATATTAATCCTTGCTAATTAACTTCGCTCCTGCCAATTTTTGTACAAATCAGGACGTTTTAACTTTGTACGTTTGATTTTTTGTTCCTTACGAAAATCTTCTATTAGTTTGTGATTGCCATTTAAAAGGACTTCAGGAACTTCAAGCCCTCTATAATTACGGGGTTTTGTGTATTGAGGGTATTCAAGCAGCCCATCTGAGAAACTGTCATCTTCAGCCGATTCGATTTTACCGAGCGTACCTTCAATTTTTCTTGAAATACTATCTATAATACATAGTGCCGGTAATTCTCCTCCTGTTAGCACAAAATCTCCGATTGATATTTCTCTTGGTTTAATAATTTCTCTTATTCTTTCATCAAACCCCTCGTAATGCCCGCATAAAATTATTATCTGGCTATGCTTTGCAAATTCATTTGACATTGCATCCGTAAAAGGTTCTCCTTGCGGAGTCATCATAATAGTGAGACTGTTTTCAAGCTTAGCTACTGATTCATAACAATCTACATACGGCTGAGGCATTAAAACCATGCCTGCACCGCCACCATAGGGTGTATCATCTACTTTTTTATGCTTGTCAATTGTATAATCTCGAGGATTATGAGTAATAACTTCTATTATTCCATCATCAGAAGCCCGTTTCATTATACTAAAACCCATATGAGCTTGGATTAAGTCCGGAAATAAAGTTAAAACCTCAAATCTCATGAAAGCAAACCCTCTATATTGTTAATCTGTACTTTACGAGCTTTAATATTTACAGATAAAACAATTGCCTTAACAAAAGGGACAAGATGTACTTCTTCACCTCCAGTTTTTACCGATAACAAATCACTCGCGCCATTGTTTGATACTCCAACGACAGAACCAACCCTTTTTTCTCCATCATAAACGTCCATTCCTATGAGCTCATCTATCAAAAACTCGTCTTTATCAAGATATTCTCTGGCAATTGACTCTTTTACATAAACTAATTTATTTTTGTACTCCAAAATATCATTTATGGAATCTATTCCCTTAAATTTTATGATTCCGCATTTAGGAGTAAATCTTATACGAACAACCTCTAAAGGAACAAAGTCATTATTATTTTGCACAAAAACTTCTTTTAGTTTTGACAAAAATTCCTCACGGTTCTTCGAGTAACCGAGTTTTGCTTCACCTTGCACTCCATGAAAATTAAGAATTTTGCCTATGGATATAAATTCGCTACTCTTCTTCATTTTCTTTCTTCTTAGATTTTCTTCCTCGTTTTGGCTTTTCTTCTGCGGCTAAAGGTTCAGATGTTACGGTTACGTCTTCTTGTACATCTGTTTTTTCTTCTTCAGCTTCTACAGTAACCGCTTCTTGCTGAGCTTTTTTAGCAGCTTCTTCCATTGCCTTTCGTTCAGCTTTTTGAGGATGTTTTGCTACCATATAATCAGCAGGTTTATCTGTACGTTCTTCATTCCATCTATCCAAGCCCATTTGAGCACGAATCAATTTAATGCCGACATGAACTCTCCATTCATCCATTTTAAGTTGTGCTGCAATAATCTTGTGACAACCTATAGGAGGCAACGGTAAAAGCGGCTCATAGAGAGCTTTTATTGCCATCATCTGATCTGAAGATATAGCAAGCTTACGTTTAGGGAACGGCAATTTTGGTAACATCATTTTTTGACGCACCAAATTTATTCCAAAGAATGCTTTTTGCGGTTCAATACCTATTTTTGCACCTATTACTTCATGAGCATCAGGATTCGGTAATGGCAGCATTCCTTTATACAATAATTCTATCTGCTCCAGTTGTTCTTTTGATACCAATAATGGCTTTGGTTGTTTTCTTGGTTTCTTATTCGGTTGAGGACGACGTTGTTGAGGTCTGCCGCCGCCAGAGGCATAGTTATTTCTAAAACCGCCGGGACGTCGGTTCTGGTTGTATCCGCCACCCTGACGATTGTCTCGGTTGTAGCCGCCCTGCCTGTTATCTCTGTTATAACCGCCTTGCCTATTATCTCTGCTATATCCGCTATTATAATTACCATAACCGCCATTATCACGTCTCTGATAATTGTTATCGCGTCTTGAATAACCGCCATTGTCTCTATCGCGGTAATTATTTCTATAACCGTCATTTTGTGGTCGGTCATAACTTCTTTGTTCTCTGGGTTCAGCTGCGTACGAACTATATGAACTATAGTTTTGCATAGGTTTTTCTTCAGTCTGTTCATTCCCCTTATCAGCATAAAGACAATTAGGACATATCACTCTTTTGGGGTTCTTAGTTTCAAATTCCGCACCGCATTTAATGCATTTGTTTACATACATAATAAAAGCCTCTTAATTAATAACATCAATAATTCTAATAATTCTAAACATTCTAATAAAGTCTTAAAAATTCCTATCAATCTTAAATAATATATGAAATTCAATAAAAAACTAGGGTTGAAAACAACTCTTAATTATTATTATACACTATATTCAATATTTTTGCAATAGTATTTTATTTTTTCTGTTGTAACCTTTGCAATAATTGAAGTATAAGCGCCGGTGACTGGTCGACTGCAGGAAGTAGTGTTTCGGAAGCTTGTTGGATGAGGGGTAAATGTATTGGGTTTGACGCAAGACTTGCAATTCCTTGTCTTTCTGAGGGGGTAAATGTGTTTGGCTTGGCGCAAGGATACATTTACCCCCTCAGAAAGACAACTTTGTGTGTATTTTACGCCAGACTGCTTTAAAACCACTTTCCACTTTCCATTAAACCCCTCACCCTAGCCCTCTGTCTTGACTTGCTCGCATTAAACGGATATCGCT
>CAJOOM010000061.1 GCA_905236775.1 Candidatus Gastranaerophilales bacterium | reverse complement strand
CTTACGAACTTTGAAATTCTATCCTCTCCCATTGGAGAGGGGAATATTCCTAACTGATTTAAAAGCATTTTCAATTTTACATTTTCAATTTTCAATTGAGAAATTCCGTGTAAAGCGCTTGAAGAAAGGCTCATAGAGTCCACACCCACCCCCGAAAGCATAAATCGGCGCGGGTTTCGAGACATAGTTTTCTCAAACCTGTTTTTTAGTTTATTTAATTGTGGAATTCCAAAGTTTCTAATCAACCTTTATACTTCCTTATGTTTTTCCAGCGACATGATGTATAATCCATATTTTTCATAATTTCTAACACATTTTTTCTAAATTGTTACAAAAATTTACAATTTAACTCCAAAATTTAGCAATAGTATGATTATAAAGAACAACATTTAAATTACTAATTTTTTACACGTTAACTTTACACATAAATTTGAGAGTGTTAACTTTTAATGGTAAATAATAAAGAATGTGCAGTAAAACCCCCGCCCCTTGTGAGAAATGGGTAGGGGTGAGGGTAACATCAATAGTTAACACTCTCATAAATTTTACAAACTTGATTATTAATTTGTTATATTATAAAATCATTCAGTAGGAGAGATATTTAAAAAGGATAATTGATTTATGAAAAAAGCTTTAATGATAGTATCAATATTAGCAGTTGCAGTTATTTCCACAGCTTGCATTAATAATATTGCAGTTCAAGAACTTAACAATAAGGCTTCTGAATATATGCAAAAAGGTGATTATGAAGCTGCAATGAGCAGATTACAAGCAAGTTTAGACTTAGATTCTTCAATGTTTGAAACATATTATAACCTTGGAGTCGCTGCAATTAATGCAAATAAATTTGATGTAGCTATTGACGCCTTAGAAAAAGGGGCTAAAATAAATCCAAGCTTTAATGATTTCTACTACTCATTAGGTGTTGCTCAAATAGGAAAAGCAGAAGATATTTTAGAAAAAGCTGAAACAGAAGAAAATGCTGAGGCTGATTTAAATAGCGGGAAAGTAGATATCAAAACTAATATTAGCCAAGAAGATATGGCATCAGTAATAGAGCTTAAAACATCTGCTATAGAAAATCTTAACAAATATCTAAGTGCTGCAGATGATATTAAAAATAAAGATGATGTAGAAGAAATGATAAAACAATCCGAAGAAGAAATAGCAAAATTTAATGAAAAGAAAGAATAAAAAAACAAGTGTTTGCTTCACCATCACAGATATTATTTACAGTATTTGGAATTAATATATATTATTATGGAGTAATTTTAGCTTTCGCTATAGCTGTTGGCACTCTTGTTGCTGATTATATAGGGACTAAATATTTTGAACTAAAAAAAGAGACAATAATAGATATGGCTCCTTATCTTATAATTTTCGGAATTTTAGGAGCAAGAATTTATTATTGCTGCATGGATATAGAATTTTATTCAAGATTTCCAAGTGAAATTTTGGCAATCAGACATGGCGGAATATCAATTCATGGAGCCATTTTTGGAGGTTTATTCGGATTAATTCTATTTTCTCTTAGGCATAAAATTTCATTTAAAAGACTTTGTGATGTTTCGGCTATTGGATTAGCTATCGGACAGGCTATCGGAAGATGGGGAAATTTTTTCAATTCTGAAGCATACGGAAAACCTACTAATCTCCCTTGGAAACTTTATATAGCACCTCAATACAGAACTATTCCTTATCAAGATAATGATTTTTTCCACCCAGCATTTTTATATGAAAGTATTTTAGATTTAATTATATTTTCTATACTTATTTGCTTTGGAATTTTTAATAAGAAGAAAAATAGCGGAAACATAGCATTATTGTATTTAATATTGTATTCTATCGCCAGAATATTTGTTGAAAATATTAGGATTGATAGTGTTAGATACATAAATGGAATTCCGGTTGCAATAGTTATATCTGTATGTATAATATTTGTAGCGATTATTTTGTTATTTATTAATAATCGTAAATTAAATAAATAAAGGAGTTTTATAAAATGAGTTTTAATAAAGTCTTATGCTTATTGTTTATTTTAATAATTTCCGGAACATCAATAATGGCTGCTACTGAACAAAAAATTGCAGTAGTTGATGTCAATAAGATTGTATCTGTTTCACCTCAAGCAATTGCGCTGGATAAGCTACAAAAAACTAAAGCCGAGGAAATTGCAAAATTTGTAAAAACTGCACAGGAAAATATTAATAAACAAAAAGATGAAAAAGCAAAGAAACAATTAATTACAAAATATGAAAAAGAATTAAATGCAAAAAATGAGGCAAATGCAAAAGAATACAATTTAAAAATAAAAGAATTGGATAAAAATATAACCGCAATAATTACTCAAAAAGCAAAATCTATGGGTTACACTATGGTTATTGCAAAGTATGCTGTTATGACTACAGGTGATGATATAACTAATGAAGTTATTAAGGTAATTAAATAAACATGAAAGCAGTTTTATTTTACGGACCACAAAACATTAAGTATGAAGAAACAAGAATTAAACCTCTGGAGAGTGGGGAAATTCTAGTAAAAATCGGTGCAGCACTAACTTGCGGCACTGATGTTAAAACTTATAGGCGCGGTCACCCTGTTTTAATAAAACACATTCCATCTGGTTTTGGACATGAATTTGCCGGAACCGTAGAAAAAGTTGCAGAAGATGTTACCAACGTAAAAGTCGGTGACAGGGTGGTTTGTGCTAATTCTGCTCCTTGCGGAGAATGTTTCTATTGCCGTAGAGGAGAATATAATCTTTGTGAACACTTAGATTTATTAAATGGTGCGTATGCTGAGTATATAATTGTTCCGGAACGCATAGTAAGAAAAAACACAATCATTCTTCCGGATTCTCTTCCATTTTATAAGGCAGCTTTTGCAGAACCACTTGCAAATGTAGTTCACGGAGTTGAAAGAACAGATATTAAAAAAGGCGACACAGTTGGTGTTATAGGAATAGGACCTATTGGCTTGATGTTTGCGCGTCTTGCAAAACTTAAAGGTGCAAGAGTAATTGCAGCAGGCAGAAATCCCATTAAACTAAAACTAGCAGAAGAATTTAGTTATGCTGACGAAGTAGTAGATTTAAAAAAATATCCCAATCCTGAAAAAATATTTAAGGATTTTACGGAGGAGGGTAAAGGGCTTGATGTTGCTGTAGAATGTGTAGGACTACCCGAAATGTGGGAGAGAGTTTTCTCTTGCGTTCGTCCTGGCGGAACTGTTCACTTCTTTGGAGGATGTAAATCTGGCTCAACAGTAACTTTTGACACAACTAAAATGCACTACGGCGATATAAAATTAATGAGTGTATTCCATCACACACCAAAATACTTTAGACAAGCACTTGATTATATAGCATCAGGAGAAGTTGAAGTAGAAAAACTTATCACGGATGAAATTCCGCTTGAAAAAGTTGAATGGGCTATGCAAGAACATATTGCAGGTAGAGCAATAAAATTCCTAATCAAGCCATAATATTTGTATTTATAACCCTTTAGCTATTGCGTTTTTATTAATTTTCACGTAAAATTGTAAAGCAGGGAATATATAGTAATATTCTTTGCTTACCAGATAAAAAAGGGGGTATTAATGAGCGGACACTCAAAATGGTCAACTATTAAACATAAAAAAGCGAAAACAGACTCACTTAGAGCTGCTGAGTTTCAAAAATATTCAAGAGAATTAATTGTAGCATCAAAGCTTGGCGGACCGGATCCTGCCGGTAATTTTCGTCTCAGAACTGCAATAGAAAAAGCAAAAGCAGCAGGACTTCCTAATGACAACATTAAACGTGCTATCGAAAAAGGCGCAGGTGCAGGAAGTAATGAAAATTATGATGAGATGACATATGAGGGATATGCAGCTGGTGGTGTTGCTGTTGTTATTGAGGCAATGACTGATAACAAAAACAGAACAGCAGGTGATATTAGAAGTTATTTCACAAAATTCAACGGCAACTTAGGTGAAACAGGTTGCGTTGGATATATGTTTGACAAAAAAGGTTGTATTACATTTAACAAAGATGATGTTAATTTTGATGCTCTTTTTGAGGCAGCAATAAATCTTGATGCTGATGACATCGTAGAAGAGGAAGAAGAATACAAAGTTTATACATCTATTCCTAATCTACAACCAATAACTGAAGGGCTCGAAAAAGAAGGTTTTAAATCTGTAACAGCAGAATTTACAAGAGTTCCACAAAATACAATAGAAGTTACTGATGAACAAACGGCTATTAATATTATGAGGCTATTAGGCAGATTAGAAGAACATGATGACGTTCAAAATGTCTATGCAAATTTTGATATTGACGATGATTTGATGTCTAAAATAGAAGATAAAATTTAGGGGTAAATTTAGGGGTAAATTTAGGAGTAAATTTAGGAGTAAATTAGGGGTAAATTAGGGGTAAATTAGGGGTAAATTCAAGAATACATTATACAAGGAGATACTAATATGATGAATATGATGAACATGATGAAACAGGCTCAAAATATCCAAAAGAGACTAAAAGATACTCAAGAAGAATTAAATAAAATGGATGTCACTGGTGAATCCGGTAATGGTTCAGTTAAAGTTATTTGTGATGGCAAAGGCTTATTTAAATCAATAAAACTTTCAGCTGAAGCTATTAATCCTGAAAACCCGTCTTCAGTTTCTGAAGATACAATTGAAATGCTTGAAGATTTAATTACAGCAGCTATAAATCAGACTTCTAATAAGGCTCAAAAGGTTATGGAAGAAAAGATGAAAGCTGTAACAGGCGGAATCTCAATTCCAGGTCTATTTTAAAAATAGTTAATAAGTGAATAAATGAATTAAAGCAGAACGAAGCTATTCTTATTCGTTTATTTTACTTATATATGTAGTTACCATCAGAAAGGTTAAACAAGTGACATCTGAGTAAATGAATAGCATCTTATTCACTTATTCACCTATTCACTTATTCACTTCAAAAAATGATTTATCCAAAATCTATAGCAGCTTTAATAGAACAATTTCAAAAATTTCCATCCGTTGGACCCAAATCGGCACAGCGAATGGCTTTTCAAGTGTTAAAAATGCCGATAAATGAGGTTGAAAAATTTGCAAACGCAATAATTGAAGCTAAAAGAAGTTCAAAAACTTGTGAAATTTGCTATAATATATCAACCCAAAGTCCTTGTGAGATTTGTACGTCACATAATCGAAATCGTTCAGTTATATGTGTAGTTGCAGAGACTAAAGACTTAATTGCTATAGAAAAAACAAATGAGTATAAGGGATTATACCACGTTCTACAAGGTCTGATATCACCAATAGATGGAATAGGAGCCGAAGATATAAGAATAAAAGAGTTATTAAACCGACTTACAGATGAAACCGTGCAAGAGGTGATTTTGGCTTTATCACCATCTGTTGAGGGTGAAGCGACAAGCTTGTATCTTACAAAACTTATAAAACCGTTTGGAATAAAAATTTCCAGAATAGCATTTGGACTTCCGGTTGGTGCTGATTTAGAATATGCAGATGAAGTTACACTTGCACGAGCTATCGAAGGTAGAAGAGAGTTATAAATTAATAACTTAGTAATCCATCAAGAATTACATCTCTATATATATTCGGCGATAGCCCTAATTCTTCATTTGCCTCGATTTCAGCTTCATAACTTGCTCTTTTATAATTTTCGTCATATAAAATTACATCAATACCATAAACATTATGTCCATCATATTTTATTGGATATATCCCATGTTCAGCCATTTTTATCTCAACCAACTCTTCATATTTCTGCATATATTTGTTATAGTTTACGGCTATGGTTGAGTTTAAAAAATTTTTTATAACTGATTTTAATCTTGTTAGTTTTAAGCTTGATGCAAAATACTCATTTTTTTGATGCATATTATTTTCTAGGTCAGCATTAATATACACTAGATTATTATCAGCTTCTTCTTGGTTCAAATAATATTGTAAAAGCTCAAAACTACATGCTTTACTCATCTTACTATCCCATTTATTGTGTCTTATATATATAAAGTATTTTTTGAGGGATGAATTTCAAATAATAAAAAAAATTAACAAAAATTAACATTTATATAAAATTTAGAAATTATTTGCTTTAATTTTCGATTAAAAAACTATAAAAAGTTAATCGAGCATTCTTTATGAACAAAAACAAACAAGTCTTGGCATTGCAAGACAGCTTCGGCCACTCTGTTGAAAGAAAATATCCGGTGGACAGTTTTTCTTGAGAGGTAGTGGAGCAAAATCCAAGAACGGGATGACTCTGCCGAGCGAGAGTGAGCTGAGGGCGGAGGATTTTTGCAAAAAGAACGTAAGTTCTTTGAAGCAAAATCCGGAATTGCCGTTCTACGCGAACGAGCAAGACTCAACAACTAAATGTCACGTTTTCCTGAGAGGAAGGGTGGGATTTTTTAGTTTAAGCTAACCTATTTAGCCTATTTTCAATATTTGCAATTTTAGTAGATATACCAGATGCAGATGTCCACAAAAAGCCTCTTTCTTTTATAGATTCAGCTTCTTGTCTATTTAAATAATTCAATTCTTTTGTTAAATTTTTTATTAATTTATTTTTTTTGATTTTGTCATCTAATGTTTTTACAACATTACCACCTTTTGCTTTAAAACCAACCTGATAATTTGTCATCCCATAATTTTGTACACTGTTCATAGATAAACTCCTTTTAATTATTTTTCTACACTAACGTTGTTAAGAAGTTTTGTGAAGATTAGAAATTGCCTTAAAATTTTAAAATTGTTACAATTCTTAACAATAATTTTCCATTTTCAACTTTCCATTTTCCACTAAAAAAGACAATTACTTAATCCTAAGCAATTGTCTTTTCTTCTAAAATAGATGTTGGCAGCGTGCTATCTTCCCAGGAGGTGGCCCTCCAAGTATT
>CAJOOM010000060.1 GCA_905236775.1 Candidatus Gastranaerophilales bacterium | reverse complement strand
TTTTTGTGCTTGTGCTGGTATCAAAGATGACAGTCCAAATATAAATGGCATTATTTTTGTTCTAAGTCTCACGTTTTTCTCCTTTTTAATAATATAAAACAACCAAAAAAAATTTTTTTTGCTAATAAATTTAAAAATTATCAGATTTTCTGTTCTTTCTTCTCAAACCGACTGTTGTTTTACAGCAAATAAAAAGAGGTATCGCAAGATATCTCTTTTTATTTGTAGTTGGGTTAGGACAAGAACCGGCAGTTTCCGGTTCGGCGGGAGCGAGCTGAGGGCGGAGGCTTATTTGCGAAATAAATGAAATTTATGCAGCAAATAACCGTAGACCCGTTAATAGCGAGCGACCAAGACAACTCCGGCCTTCGGCAAATAAAAAGAGATATCGTAAGATATCTCTTTTTATTTGTAGTTAGGTTACCTTTTTTCAGGACATTTGGTCGGAATACATTCCGTCATTCTAAGGCACAAAATGCCGAAAAATCTTGCTTTTTGCCGATTTAAAGAGGTCGGAAATTGGTTGAGTATAAAAGTCCGAAATGTCCGGTTTTGGCTACTATAATGTCCGTATGATTGCACTTTTTGTCCTTACATCTGTACTTAAATGTTAACATCGTGCAACATTCAAATTTTGAAGGGTTAAGTTTTTCACTTGCTCATAAAAGTCATTTGGTAAAGACCTCTTATCACGAGCAACACATCCACAATTAAAAGGGCCGTTTTCATTTGTATATTGCTTTGCCCTTCTGCATGCGGGAGATTTTACCCAACATTCTTTTAGATTTTGATAATTACGAATATCATTTGTGCATAATGTATCTGATTCTACACGTCCCGGACACCAATTTACCTGCCCGGATAATTGTAAATAAAAACCTGCCATTGTTTGATTACAAGGATGTGCTCCGGGATAAACATGCGGTCCGTCATGTACAAAATTATCTAAACTCATTATGCCTTTGTTAATTGCATATTCATAAATTTTGGCATACTCTTGCACTGTTTTACTTATAAAATCTGCATAATGTCCTGATTTTTGCTGTCTGTCAAATGTATCAATTCCTTTGCCGGATAATGTAGTAGGGCAGGCAACACAATACATGTTACGTTCGTGTGCAAATTTATAAATATCAAACAGTTCACCTACTGTTTCAGGAGTATATGGAGCACACACTAGAGCTAAACGAGTTGGTGCTTCCGGTATAAATTCGTTAAATTTTGCATCAACTAAATTACGCAATGCAACATTTCTTTTTTCGATATACCCTGAAACATTACCAACCATTCTTGAAGATATCTCATCATCAAAACTCATAAAGTTTAGATAAATAGCCGTTTTTAATTCTTTTATCGCACTTGCTAAATCACGAGCAGATTTAATACCATATCTTTCGTTATAGTATGCTGCCATTTTATCATCACCAAGTACTGTACCTTTGGTAAAAATGCCAACACCTATATCCATTTCTGTCATTTTGAGCAGAAAGTTCAAAAATTCCGGATTTTGAAATGGTTCTCCACGCCCTAATATTTTAACAGACTTTAATCCCAATTCTTTACCCTGACGAATATAATCAATTATTTGCTCATCTGATAATGGGTTCTTAACTATATCATTGCGGTCATCACGACGAAAACAATGCGGGCATTTTAAAGAGCATACATCTCCAAAATCTATATCCATCATTTGCATTGCCGGAGTACCGTCAGGCAATGTCTTATATAATTCTGTACGAGAAATATTTCCCCAGTATAAAACATCATTTATATATCCCGTCGGCATTTTATCAGGGAACATTATAGAAAAACTTTGTTCAAAATACGACTTATTGCTCATATAATATACTCCATTTAAGTATAATAATATCACAAAAAAATTTGACTTATTGTTGTTCTCAAATAACCTGTTAAAAATGCCCAAATCGACTGTTATTTTACATAGGTTAAGACAAGAATCGGCTGTATCCGGTTCGGCGGGAGCGAGCTGAGGGCGGAGGCTTATTTGCGAAATAAATGAAATTTATGCAGCAAATAACCGTAGACCCTTTAATAGCGAGCGACCAAGACACAAATCCCACCTTTTCCGAATGAAAGTCCAGATGCTTTTTGGTATCTGGACTTTCATATTGATAGGTGAGGATGCGAAGCCACATATTTGTGGGTTCAGCGCGAGAGCGCTGTACCTTTCTTCAGGACATTTGCTCGGAAGTGAATTTCGTCACTGCGAGCGGAAGCATGGCAGTCCAGCCAATCTTAGCAATTTTGTTAGGTCGGAAATGGGGTGAATCAAAAAGTCCGAAATGCGGATTTTTTGCAGAGTGCGAAGTGTTTTTGCGTTAGCAAAACACGCAGACACGTTTAACGCAAAAAATCCAAGACAGTCCGGTTTCGGTAACAAAAATGTCCGCATATTTGCACTTTTTGTCCAAAAATTTGCACTCATAAGTAGGGTTGACTTTAGTCAACCAAAATGTAGCGGTAGACTGAAGTCTACCCTACCTGCTATTGCACAAAATTGCACCAAAAAGTTCTTGTTGAGTTGAAAACCCAACCTACAAACTTATGCTAACTCGTATAATATTGAATTCATATCTGCTGGTATCATTTTTTTAGTAGCATCTTTGTATATTTTGGTTACACCATTAGATTCAAGTTGTTGGCTAAATCCAATTAAAATTTTTTCATTCGTCTTTCTTATTACATTCATTATTATCTCTGGGGGTGCCCAGCTTGAACTCTCTAATGATATGAATACAACATCATTTTGTCCGTTATTTAGAAGTTTTTTAATTCCTTTTTTGGTAGCTTTTCGTATGTGTTTAGAACTATCAAAATCTATATGAACCTTTGATGTAAACATTGGTCTTGTGTTAGAATTGTTGTTGTTTTGAATTCTCTGTACTTGCATTT
>CAJOOM010000059.1 GCA_905236775.1 Candidatus Gastranaerophilales bacterium | reverse complement strand
GAGGGGATGGGATTCGAACCCACGGTATAGTTGCCCATACACGACCCTTCCAAGATCGCACCATCAACCACTCGGACACCCCTCTTTGTGTCTTTTTTTTATTATATATAAGACATTTATTATTGTAAAGATTACATTTTGTTTTGAGTTTCCATTATCTTTTACGAACTGTTCTTATTTTTCTGTGTTCATTTATTAAGTTTTTTTAATAATTTTTAATTTTTCTATTCCAAAATTATTTTTTTTGATAATATAGAGTTGTTAAATACAACCAAGTGTTTTTGAGAAACAGTATAATAGGATCTGGGAGTATAGTTTATATGAAAAAGATTATTAGTGTATTATTATCATCAATCATTTTTGTTATGTATTCAGGCGCTGGTATCGCTATTGGCATTAACAAGTCCAATAAAAATACAAAACTAGCAGCAAATTCTTCTCAAGTACAAGCAGTATCAGTACAAAAAGATGAAGCTCATTTAAAAGCAAAAAAGCAAGCCGCTGCTACTCAAAAAGCTCAAATGCAACAAATGCAGCAAATGGCAGTTGCAGCTAAATCACATTTAAAACCTGCTGCTAATGCTAAATCAATAGAGCTTGCATTTGTTTTTGACGGACCATCAGATAAAAACCAACAAGTTTTAGAAAAATTTCAAAAAACTATTAAAATTCAATTGTTACCTGACTATATCGCGAATTTCCCCAAAGATTTAATTTTCACAGGGGATTGGACAGAAAAAGGGGCAATCGCTGCATCAGACAAAGCATTAGCTTCTCGTGCAAGAATGGTAATTTCCCTAGGTTATTTTTCAAGCAACTATTATACAGAAAAGAAAAACAAGAATAAGTATGTTGTAACTATAGATCAATATGGTTTGAGAGATTTTGGAGATCATTTCTTCAACCCAATTCAACAAATGACAAGTGATTTTACTACATTTAAAGTCCTAAACCCTCAAATCAAAAAAACCGCAATATTAATGAACGAGACATATTATAAAACCAGAACTGACTGGGATAGTTTTATATCTAAAAAATTAAAAGAAAAAAATTGTGATTTATCATTTGTAGTAATTCCGGTTAACACTAATATAAGTGCATCTCTTGGTAAAATCCCCAAAGATGTAGATTCAGCTTTTGTAACACCTTTATATAACTTATCTTCAGAACAAAGAAAAGAATTATATAAACAATTATTAAACAAAAAACTGCCAACATTCTCATCCGTTGGAAAAGAAGATGTTGAACTAGGAGCTATGCTTGGTACATCTACATTTGATGTTGATAAAAAATTGGCGGAAGCGACATCTTTTAATATTCATGGTGTTCTTCACGGTCAAGCAGTTAAAAATGAAAAAATACCATTTTATGATGATAAAGTGATATTCTATAATTCAGACACAGGTGAAGCATTAAATTATACACCTCCTTTAAGATTATTAAATAACTCTACTGTCATTTCAAATAAGCCTAAAACTACTTATGATTTAGACACTTTGATTAGAACTCTGGATGACAGCAACTTAGATATAGTAAGAAAAAGATTTTTAATTAATTCTGCAAGACGTTCTGTTGCTAGCGCATATTTAAGGTACTTACCAACACTTAGGTTAGACTTAGGTTATCAAACATATAACAGCGGCTATGCAAATACTTATTCAGACATCCCAACAAGTGTCGGAGCTTTTACAGTTGCAATGGATCAAGTTCTTTATTCTCCTGATTTAGTTACAAACATCATTGTTAAACATAAAAAACTTAAATTTAACAAAGCAGAAGCTGACTTAACAAAAGCCAATACTGAATATCACATTGCAAATTTATACATAGAAACTTTAATGCTGGGCAATATGCTTAAAATTCAAGAAGAATACGTACAAGAAACAAGAGAAAATCTTGCTATTGCACGTGTTAGAGAGAAAACTGGTAAATGCGGATATGAAGAAGTTTTTCGCTGGGCAGGTGAAGTATCTGAAGCAGAGAAAAAACTTCTCTCTATGCAAGCTGATTATAAAAATTTAAAAATTCAAATTAATAAACTTTTAAATAAAAATCAGAAAGAGGATATTGTATTCAAACCGCTTACAGCGAATGACCCTGCATTTTTCTCATCAGATTTACACATTATAGACCACGTTCGTGACCCGAAAAAATTAGGTCAATTCACTGACATGCTGGTTAAAGAGGTTCAATATCTTTCGCCTGAAACAACAAAACTTAAAGCTGCTATAGCTATGAAGAAAGCAGAAATGTCAAATTATGGTCAAAAATTCTTCATGCCAAATGCAAAAATGTCACTTGAATATCAAACTCAATTTGGCAGGAATCTTCCATATGAAAACGCAGGACACAATCAATTAAAAGGCGCTAATGCAGCTGCAAGTTCAGCAGCAGCACAAGCACAAGCAATGGAAGCTGCACAATCAAATGCACAAGCCGCCGCCGCAGAAGTAATTGCTGGTGGAGGTTCTGCTGCCGAAGCACAAGCAGCAGCTAATCAAGTTATGTTAGCAAGTACGCCAGGTGCTGTAGGTGCAGGAGCACAAGCATTTGCAACAGGTATACCAAGCATGGGAACAACAGGTTGGTATAATTCGCCATATTTAGGACTTGATCAACAGTCATTCAGATTCTTTATAGGTGCTCAATGGAAACCGATAGAAGGTGGACATAAAATTGCTGAGATTGCTCGCTGCAAAGCTGAATTAAACGAGTTGAACGCTTATTTAGAAGAAGTTAACACAGAAATAGAAATGAAAGTTCGTTCTGTAGTAAATAACGCAATTGCAAAATACTTTATGATAGAAAAATCATACAAATCTATGTTTGCAGAGTCAGAAAACTATGAAATGGTAAAAGCTTTATATTTAAGAGGTGAAGCCCCTATCAATCAGTTAGTAGATGCTCAAAATTTATATTTGAAATCAAAAACAGATGCCATAAATTCTCAATATGAATTTTTTAAAGAATTAATATGGGTACAAAGAGGATTATTGTCAGTCAATTGGACTCAAGCTACTGATGAAGCTAAAAAATGGATAGATAATATTCCAAACATATTACCAGCTGAGCCAGACTTTAGTTTATAATATAAATGAACAACAGATTTAAGCGAGAGGATGTAAAAAAACATCCTCTCACTTTTTTATGTAAAACAACTTGACTTTTAAAAAAATATAATTAAACAAATTTATTGAGGTGCTAATATGAGTATTACAGATGATTTAATTAATTTATTAAGAGTTTTTTACCCTAATATTAATACTAAATGTACACACGACAAAATTCGTCCAGACGTAGAACAAGCATATTGTCCAGATTGTGGCAAACTTATAAAAAATGAATGGTACGTAACCAGATGTTCTTGTTGCGGAGTAAAAATGAAAACTATCATAAAAAATGGAAAAATTTTACCCCAATACAATTATTGTACAAATTGCGGCAGCTCAGAATTTGAATCAGAAAAGATTGAAAAAATTAACTTTATAGATATAAATTTTGCAGCTTTAATTAAACAAGAGGTTGAAGAAGAAAAGATTTGCTCTACCACTAAGTGCTGGCAAGAAAAAACAAACGAGCAACCCAAATTGCTAGTACAATACCTGCAATATCAGCAATAATACCGGTTAATAGTGCATAACGATATTTTTTTATTCCTATTGAACCAAAATAAACCGCAAGTACATAGAAAGTAGTTTCAGAACTTCCAACCATAATTGCCGCAAGCTTTGTCACATAACTTTCTGCACCGTGAGTTGTAACAATATCCGAAAAAAGTCCCAATGTTGCTGAACCAGATAATGAACGAGTTATCATTATAGGAACAATATCAATTGGAATAGAAAGTTTATTTAACAAGCTTCCGAAACAATTTGAAATAATTTCAATTGAACCTGAAGCCTTAAACATAGATATTCCAACAATTATTGCTACAAGATAAGGAATTATAGTAATAGAAACTTTAAATCCATCTTTCGCACCTTCAATAAATTCTTCATACAGAGGTACTTTTTTTAATATACCAAATATAAGTATCCCTAAAATCATGCTAGGAAGTATATAAACAGATAAATCAGTCATGCTTTTCCCTCCATAGCTTTTTGAGAATTAAAGCTGTTATAATTGCTGTTAAAAATGCTAGAGTTGTTACAATTAATGTCGGGAAAAGAATTTCGGAAGGATTTTTTGCGCCAGCTCCTACAAGAATAGCAATTACTGTTGCTGGTATAATTTGAAAACCTGCTGTATTCATGCCTAGGAACATGCACATCGAATCTGTAGCAATCTCTTTATCTTTATTGTTTTCTTGCAGTTCTTTCATTACTTTTAAACCTATAGGAGTTGCTGCATTTGTTAAGCCAAGTGCATTTGCAGAAATACTCATTGCAATATCTCCTGTAACATTTTCGTTACATCCTCTATCTTTAAAAAGAATTTTTGCGACTGGTTCAAGCAGTTTTGCTAAAATCTTAACTAATCCAGCTTTTTCAGCTATTCGCATTATTCCTAACCAAAAAGCCATTATACCAATCAGGGAAAAAGATATTTTGACCGCAACATCACAGGAAGAAAGCATTGTACTGTTTACATCCTCGATTTTTCCGTTTAAAATGCCTACTATAAATGATCCTGCTATTAAAATAAAAAATATATAATTCATAAAATAATATTAGAAAAAAAAATAATAATTGTCACCATGTTTATATTATTATATAATAAATAGGGTAAAGTTTTAGGAGAGAAAAAGAGGATATGGCAGATATAAATAATTTTTCTGATTTAAATGAGCAATTCAACACAGTAAAAACCATGTTGAACTCTATAAGAGCACAAGGAATCCTTAACACATCTGATGTTGATAAATTACTTGAAGGTATTAATACAAAACTTCAAAGAATTGATTCAGTAGAAGATATTGAAAGGATTAAATCAGCATTAGCAGAACTCCAATCAAATTTAGATGAAAGGCATAGTGTACTGCTTTCAAAATTTGGTGCTATTGAAGCATTATTCTCAAATCTTCTTAAGAACAGTACTGACGTAGTAAAAACAGGTGAATTAAAAGAACTTTTTGATATTGTTGCAACTAACTTATCAGTTTTTTCCAGAGAAGTTGTAACAAATAAAGAAACTTTATCGGATATTGTATTGAGACTGGATGCAATGCAAGCTGATGATACGAAAAAAAAGGAAATTTTAAAAAGTGTTTCTACAGTAAGAAATGATATTGAGAAACTAAGCAACGGTTTTGATTCTATTGTAATAAGTTTAAATGAAAATTTTAAAACTATATTAAAAACTATATCAGAAATAGACCAATCAGAAGCTATTACAGGATTTGCCAATAAGTTAAATGATATTATAAATTCTTCAAATGCCATTCTTTCAGCAATTCAACTTATGGATAAAAAGAATATCCAAATAGAAGATTTGTTTGATGGACTTGCTACACAAGATGATACATCTAATATACAGAAAAACTTAACTGATCTCTCTATTAAAAGTAAGGAAATAGGAGATTTAGTAGATGTAATGGTACAAAAATCCTACAAAATCGATAACTTATCTGATAAGATTGATGCAGCGGTGAGTATAATCGCAGGATTAAAAACAGAGTTCACTAACAAAGACGACGAATCTACTGCTGTAATTTCTGAGAAAATTTCAAAATTAGAAAGTTATATAAAAGAAATTTCATCAAATTCAGAATTAGAAGAGTTTAAAAATTCTTTGGAATTAATTCTTGAAGATATATCAAAAGGTTCTGTAGAACTTAAAGAAACATTAACAGACGTTTTGAATAATGTAAGCTCCATTGGAGACAGTTTAAAAATTTTAAATTTGGATACTAAAGTAAGTGAACTTGTTTCCAATATTGTAAATTCCGGTGAGGATATAAAAGGGAAAATTACGCAAGAATCTGATAAGATGATTCAACTTTTTGAGGTTAATATCTCCAGAGCATTAAATGATATATCCAATAATGCAGAGGTTATTGATTCAAGACTTAAAGATTCTCATTCTGCAATTGCAGATATGTGTGAAAAAAACTTTACTGATGTTACAGAAAATATTATTGATTTAAGAAATATAATTTCTCAATTAGAAGAAAGTAATACTTCTGCAAGTAACGCAATATTTGCAAGCATTACTGACAGATTAACTCTTTTCGAAAATAGTTTAAAAAATTATTTTAACAATAATGAAAGTAGTTTACTTGAAAATACTTCCGGAATAAATAAAAAAATATCTGATATTAAAAATATCATCGATAATATAGATTTTAAAGCTGACAGTTCAAATCTGGAACAAACCAATATTAAAAACATTATTAATAATGTAAAAGAAAATATTGACAGTCTTTTAGCTTTAAATTTTGCAGATTCAGTAAGTGATTTAAAAGCCGATTTATATGCCGTAAAACAAGAACTATTAGATAATTTGGATAGTTCTAATAGCGAAATAACAGAAAAATTAATAAGAGATTTTTATAGCAAATATGAGCTTATAATAAAAAGACTTGATGGTGTAGAGGATGAAGTTAAAGTTGCACAAATGGAATCCATGTCATCAATAAAAGAAACTCTTACAAAAATATCGGATTCAATAGTAGATATTTTATCATATGTAAGCAATACCGATTATGGTGATAATGCACGCCTGGAATCTAAATTGGATAACGTTGTTGAAAGTTTAAAAGATAATAATTTAAACTATGTAGAAAACGTAAGAGATATTGTTGATTTAATAAAAATTCAGATTGAAAATACTCTTAAACAAATGTCAGAAGATTCTAATATTAGATATAACAATATTACTTCGGCAATATCAACCACAAATAATTCAATTAAAGAAACAATTCAAAATGCATATCTTAAACTCGCAGAAGCGAATAAGAATTTTGATGTTTTAAAAGAGATGCTCGATTCCAACAACATAAATTATAAAACAGATATTGAAAACGTATTACTATCATCAGATGCGCTTAAAGAAGATTTTAATACAAAAATAACTCAATTAAAGAACTCTTTATTAGAAAGTGTAACAGAGTTCAAAAATGATTTTACCTGTCTTAATGCAGATACTTTAAGCGAATTAAAATTCGATTCTGAGCATAATTATAATTCATTAAAAAGTGTTCTTTCTGATATTAGTACAGAATTTAAAGAAAGTTCTGAAAAATCATTGGAGGAACTTCAATCAAGTTTTAATTATTTAAAGAAAAAAATAACAGATGTTGATTCGTCTGTTGATGAAGATTTGGCAAGACAAGTATCAATAATAGAGGGACATTTTGATTCTTTAAATATGATGCTGGTAGATATTATGAGCCAAGCAAAAGATGTATTGGGAGAAAAAATTCAGGAAGAATTAAGTGGTACAACAAATAGATTGGGAGAAATTCTTTCCAGAGAACTTGAACAATATAAATCTAAAATAGAAACAACTTTTGAGGAAAACAAAGATTATAATTCAAAACATGCTGAATTTATAAAAGATAAAGTTTTAGAACTAAACAGCATATTAAACGAAACTCTAGAATCTCAAAATAATAATTTCTCATTAAGGATGGACAATATTTCAAATAATCTAAAAGATATATTAACTGAAAATATTGAACTTTCAAATGCAGACTTTAAATCTTTAAGAGAAAAACTGGAAGAATTCTATTATAATCTTTCAAATACAAATACAGAGCTTGTAGACTCTTGGAAAGCTCAATTTGACGATGTTATACAGTTTATCGATTCAAATATTGACATTCAAGCTGAAGAAGTAAATACAAAATTTAACGAGATATCAAATTCTGTAAGTGATATAAAGCCTCAATTAGAAGAATTAAAGGAAAAAGTAAATAACATTTTTGAAGAAAATTCTATCAGTTTGATAACTCATTTTGGTAATACAAATTCTGAATTATCAAAAAAGATTAAAGATGGGATCCAAGAATTTAATACTAAATTAGAATCTCTGTATGAACATCTTGAAAAAGATGAAGTCTCCAGAGTTAATTTATTGAAAAATGAATTTGAGATTTTGGGTGAAAATACTTCTAATATATCAAGGACTTTGGAAAATGTAAGTACAGAATTATCTAATAAACTTAGCGAAAGCATTGATGACGTAGGTGTTAAATTTGAGCACTTGGATGAGCGTCTTAATAATGACGAAGTTTCAAGAACAAATGTATTTCAGAAACAAATTCAAGAATTAAAGGTTTTACTAAATTCTCTTACTAAAGAATTAAAAGATTATACGAAATCAGAGATTCAATCTATATCAGATGCTCTTGTAACAGACCATAGAAGTGGTGTAAACGAGATAAGGCAGTCTGTAGAAGATACATTAAATACCTTAACAACAACAAGCGCAGATATTGCAGCAGGTGAATTGCAAGCATTAGAGAATTTTGCATATCAAATTATGGAAAAATCCGAAGAAGTAAAACAAAATTCTATTTCTTGCAGAGATGTGATAAAAGATTTATTAAAAGAACACTTTGATATACTCAAAAAGGATGCGGAAAAAGAAACTGATGTAATTATAGGTGACATTCTCGAACAATTTAATATTATGCACGATAGTCAAAAAGACAATCTATCTGAACTATCAAATTCCATTGAGGGTTCTGTTTCAGGGTATATTCATAGTGCAGTGGAGGATATCAAATCATTTGTCGAAGTACAAACCGATTCTTCTGAATTAAAAGACAAATTAGATTCTTTGAATAATGATATGCAGGTTTCATTACACCAAACAGCAAGTAGTATAAATAAACTTTTGCAAGAAAGTGTTTTTAATAACTCAATTGATAACTTAAAAGCAACAAATCAAATTCTGGTAGAATCTATGGCAGAAAATATCAATTCAAAACTGCAAGATTTTATGAAAGAAAATATTTCAAAAGATTTGAGCGAAAAAATAAGTATATTTAATAAGGATGTTACCGATACAATTATAAACAAATACGATGAAGTTAAAATTCTATCCGGAGAATATGCAAAGTCTTTTAATAGAATAGCTGTTACAGTAGAAGATTTAACATTAAAGTTCAATGAATCAAAGAATGAAATAAATAATAATTTTAATTCCCTTTCCGACAGACTGACTAATTCTATGGACGGATTAAAAAATGAATTTTTGAGTTTAAAAGCTCAAATTATGAATAAATCATTTGATGAAGCATTCCATGAAGCGGTTAAAAATCAAATAACAGGAATCGAAAATTTAGTACACGAGCAGATGGGCTATCTTGAAAATGTTCAAGACTTATGCTGTGACAATTTACCTGAACTAAATGAGTTAAGTGTTTTAGTAAAACATAGTATTATGCAAACAGTCGAGGGAATAAAATCGAAACTGGAAGAACAAGATACAAATATTCCTCAAGCACTTGATAACTTAAAAACTGAAATTATTACGCAATTCTTAAATATATTTAATCAGATTTCATTTGTAACAGAACAAGAAGAAATTACAGAATTTATCCAAGATAAGCATAATGAACTGATTACTGTGTTAAGTCATATTGTAACAACAAACGACGAAGTAATAAATGTCAAGGACAATCTTGCATCAGTAGATAACAAAATTGACTCAATTAAAGAAGACATAGACTTAATAAATGAAAAAATCACATCAATAATGTCCTCTGACGGTAATATTGATTATGTATACAGTTTGCAGGATTTAGAATCAGATATTGCTAATTTAAGACTTGTTCTAAATGAAATGAAAGCTGATAACAAGGCTAAGGAGTTAGAGGAATTAATTAATTCTACTAATAATATCTACAATCTTGTAGAAATAATTAAAGAGCAGATGCCAAAATTTGAGGCAGATGAATTTAAGAAAGAATTTGACAACTTGTCTGAAGATATTGTAAGTATAAGCACAAGAACTAATAAATTAATTCTTTCTTCTGATGAATCATATAAGATGCTTCAGGATAATTTGCATGATTTTAAATTAGTAATCGATGACTTAGATGAAAGAACAAAGAATTTTTCTAAAGAATCCGGTATAGACAAGCTTGATAATAAAATTTCTATATTGAATACAATGGTTCAGAAAGGTGCAAAAACTAATCAAGTATTTAATCAAGTGTTTGAGTATCTTGCAGAGTGGGTTGATAAAGCCGGAATTCAAATATCTGAGATTTCAAACAAAGTAGAAACGTTAGATGATATATCGCAAATAAAAATTATGCTTGAGGATTTGAAAGCTCAAACGCAAGATGATACAGAAAGTACAGAACTTGTTGAAGCTTTGGGTTCAGTTTTCGATAAGCAGGCAAAAAGAATTGCATCTCTTGAAGCAAAACTTGACAGAATAATAGTTGATTCTACAATAAATAGTAAGGCTGTGGATGTCAATATAAAGCCAATTGAAGAAACTTTAAATAAATTCCTTGTTGCTGTAGAAGATAAAATGTTACTTCAGCAATCAAAAATAAATTCTCTAGAAGAAAAATTGGAAGAAGTGATGTCTTTGGTTGATAATAAAGATACGGCACAGTTAACCAAAAAAGTTGGCGGCATGGATAAACAACTCGCAAAATTAAATAAAAGTATTGAAAAAATAGCATCAAATGTTGTTGAAAAGTAGTATAGATGATTTAAAAAAGATAATAAAACAAGAAAATATTCTTTCAAATATGGAAGAAAGGTTTTGTTATGCGGAAGATTCTGCAAATATAAAAGAGCAAAATGCTTTACCGGATATTGTTATTTTCGTAGAAACAATAGAAGATGTTCAAAATGTTTTAAAATATGCAAATGCTCATAATATACCTGTCACATCTCGCGGAGCAGGTACGAATACTGTTGGTTCCTGTGTTCCAGTACAAGGCGGCATTATATTGAATTTTTCAAAAATGAATAAAATACTGGATTTTAATCCGACAGATATGACAATGAGAGTGCAGCCGGGAGTAATTCTTAATGACATCAAGAAACTTGCAGAGAGTGAAAAATTATTTTATCCTCCTGACCCTTCAAATTTTAAGGTATCAACAATAGGCGGAAGTATAGCGCAATCTTCCGGAGGTGCAAAATCATTTAAATATGGAACTACTAAAGATTATATATTAAGTTTAAAGGTAGTTTTGCCTGATGGAGTTTTAATGAAAATAGGTTCCGGTACTATAAAAGATGCTGTAGGTTATCACTTAAATCAACTGATAATCGGAAGTGAAGGAACATTAGCGATTGTGGTTGAAGCTCAGTTGAAACTTATACCGCTTCCGGAAACGTCAGCAGTCGTAACGGCTTATTTTAATGATTATGAAAGCGCAACTAATGCCGTAAGCGGAATAATAAAAGAAAGAATATTCCCGGCGACGATTGATTTTATGGATAAAAATTCAATAAATACTGTAGAAAGATTTTATCCAAGCGGATTAAAAACGGATAAAGAATGTATGCTTTTGGTAGAAGTTGACGGATTTGAAACTTCTATGAAGAGTCAATTATACCGAGTAGAAAAGGCTTTGCTTGAAAATGGAGCAGTTGATGTTACATCGGTATCTGATAAAGAAAAAATGGAAGCAGTATGGACGGCAAGAAGAGCCAGCTATGGAGCAGCTGCAAAACTGGCACCAGATGTTGTAACAGATGATGTTATTGTTCCACGTTCTTCACTTTCAAAAATGGTTAGAGGTTGCAAAGACATTTGCGAAAAACATAATTTGCAAGTGTGTATTGTCGGTCATGTCGGAGATGGAAATGTACACCCGCAAATAGTTTTAAATCTTGAAAATGATGAAGAATTTAAACATTTAACAGATGCAAAAGCAGAGATATATCAGCTTGCATGTTCTTTAGGTGGTACAATATCAGCCGAACATGGAGTCGGAATAGAAAAGATGAATTATATAGATAAAATTTTGGATTCAGCATCTATAGAGTACATGAAACGGATAAAAAATGTTTTTGATCCAAATGGGATATTAAATCCAGGTAAGATTTTAAAATAGTAAAAAAGGAGATAATATGGACATAATAGCAATTTATTGTACAGTTCCGGATAAGAAATTAGCGAAAGAGATTACAAAAGTATTGATGAGACATAAATTGGCTGCTTGTGTAAGTCAAATAGAGAACGTTCGTTCTACATTTTCTTGGGACGGCGAGATTAATGAAGAAAAGGAAGTCTTGCTAATCATAAAGACACGAAGAGCTAATTATGGCAAAATAAAATTAGCAATCGAAGATATGCACTCTTATGCTGTTCCTGAGATAATTGCTCTTCCAATCGTTGATTGCAGCGAGGATTATTTAAAATGGCTTGTGAAAGAGACAGAATCATAGCATTAGCAGACTATTTTAATTCTCTTGGAATAAATTTGAACCTACTTACGACGAAAGCCAGAGGAAACAAGGGAGTTTTTATACGAAAAAGTAACGGTATTAACAGGATAGATATATCAAAGGATGCAGATTCAGAACAGATATTGTCGATAATGCTTCATGAATTTGCTCATTTTGTTCATAGTCAATACGACAAAACAATGAACTCCCTAGACTTTGTATTTGGAGAAATAACTGAGGATATAAAAGAAGAACTTGTGAATGTAACGTTACAAGCGATTCCTAAAGAATATATTTCTCCATTATTCAAACAGAAAAACAAAATAAATTCAGAGATAAAAAAATTGGCTAGCGATATAAGAGCTAAACATCAAAATTTCAAGCTTTCAATGAGATGTAAAGAGATAGAAAAAAATTTTACTACCCCTATGAAGTACCTTTTGAAGTACGATAGAATAAAATATTTTAATAAAATTTATTCGGTAGATAATATATCAGAATTTAAAGCAATAACAGCAGTAGAGCGCGATTATATACTATTAAAATCAAAACAAAGAATGATAAAAAGAATTAATTCAAGAATTAATCGTTTAAATAATTATTATGGCGCATACAATGAACTTTTTGCAAGGTTTATAGAGTTATATTACACTAATTATGAAAGAGCTGCAAAAATAGCTCCTAATTTGTGTAAGAAAATGCAATGTACGAAAGTTCAAGAGTTTGATAATTTAGACAAAATCTTTGCATTGTGAATATATGCGCAGGAATAAATATTAATGAAAATTTGTTTTACAGCAATATTTTCCTTATCGTTATATTCACATATTCACTTTATTAGCCAGCATTATTTTATGTAATTTGACATTATGCACTCTTAAATAATCAACTTTATTTATTAAAGGATATGAAATAGCAAGTGAGAGGGCATCTTTTAGGTCATTATCATCTTCTTTAATTCCAAGCAGGCTTTTTCTTGAAACTCCAATCATTAATGGACTATTTAGGGAATGAAATTCTTGAATTTTATCTAAAAGTTCAAAATTATCCTTTTTAGTCTTTCCAAATCCAATTCCTACATCGAGAATTATTTTATTTATTCCAAAACTTTCAGCCAATTCTTTTTTTTCTTTTAACTTGAAATAAACATCTTCTATAATATTGTTGTACTTAGTATTATTCTGCATCGTCTTCGGAATTCCGTTTGAGTGCTGAATTATTATTTCTGCGTTATATTTTTTTATTATTTCAGGCATTTTATTATCGAAATCAAATCCCGAAACATCATTTATTATACTTGCACCGTGATTTAATGCAAAATCTGCAACGATTGAACTCCTTGTATCCACACTAATTGGAATTTTAAAATTTTCATCTTGTATAAATTTTAAAATTGGAGTGAGTCTTTCAATTTGCACATTAGAAGGAACTTCCTCTGAATAAGGTCTTGTGCTTTCTGCTCCTATATCTATAATATCGGCACCGTCAATAATTAGTTTTTCAAAATGTTTTTTTGCATCTAACGGCTTAAGATATTTTCCCCCATCAGAAAATGAATCCGGTGTTATATTCAAAATTCCTACAAGCTTTGTTTCTTTTTTTTGAAAATCAAATTCTAAAAAATCGATAATTTTATGTCCGAGTATGCTTAATTTAAAAGGCTGAGACTTAAGCTTTTGTGCAATTTTTTTTATTTGTGAATAGCTTCCGCCTAAAATTGCATTTGAAATTGCAATTTTTCCTGTAATTACATCTCTATGTGTAGCACAATCAGCACCAACACTCAATGCCGTTTGTTTTATAATATTGGCTTGAGCAATATTAAGATTAAAAATTTTTATATTTTTGTATTTAAACTTATCTAAAGCTACAGAACTATAGTTATCATCAAAGCCAATATCCTTAATTTCTTTAGAAATATCACTTGTCAATAATTCTTTTAAAATAAAATCTTCCATACCTTAATTTTAACATGATATTAAGTTAATGTAATCTCAGATGTTATGCTTTGAATATTCCCGTTTGAATCAATATCAATACTTGTAGCTAAATTTTTATCATTATTATAAAAAGTTTGAGTTTGTAAAAACGAATTTGTATGAATCATTTTACTTTTTTTATTATTTATATATTGATATTCAACAACTGTATCAACACTTCCATCTTTTTTTGTAATTATTGCAAATAAAACTCTACCATCAGCTTCTTTATATCTAAATTCAACCGTACCGTCAAATTGGTTTAATCCGCCATACTCAACAGTCCAATTCTCGCGTATTGCCTTTTCTTTTACTCTAAAATATATCTGTTCAGGAGTAATAAATTTTTGTTTTTGAAAATGTGAACCAAATGCTTCAAGCTTTAGTTTTTTAGTTAACATATCAATTTTAACAGTTGCTGAGGTATTTTCATCTTGATCTGTATATCTTATAAAACAAATATTCTTATCATTAGCAAATGTAAGTTCAGAACGCTTAAATTCTTTTAAGCAAAATACATCTTCAAAGTTATTAATTGTTAATGTTCTTTCAGTTAAGCTCTGAATATTTGCCATTATACCTTTTTTGCCAAAAGACTCAGCATTTGCTAATTCTTCAGAATCTACTTTTGCAACATATACAAAAGTATTTCCACTAGATTTATGGTCTGAATCAATAATCTCTACGGAATATGTATCAATATCTCTATATTTCAATTTTGATGCCTTATTCATCAAATTTACCTCTAATATCAACTCATGTTTATACTATTATTAACGGCAAAATTTTCAAAAACTTTAATAAAAAATGAAAAATTGTTACAAATCTATACAATTAAGCCTGAAACAAGCTAATAAATGAAATATTTTTTATCATTCTTACTCGTTTGAGCTTGCGGAAAAATTAAAATTTTGTCTTGGATTTCCTCCTGCTCTAGCCTGT
Organism: Candidatus Gastranaerophilales bacterium; assembly: GCA_905236775.1. GTDB lineage: Bacteria > Cyanobacteriota > Vampirovibrionia > Gastranaerophilales > Gastranaerophilaceae > CAG-196. The sequence continues at coordinate 106 of CAJOOM010000059.1, read as the reverse complement.
CACTCACTGTGCTAAAGCTCTTGTTCGTTTCGGCTTTCGCAATCCGGGCTTTGCCCGTCCGGAAATCCGCTTCTCGCAATCTCCATAGAACGGTTTCAACTCAGGT
>CAJOOM010000058.1 GCA_905236775.1 Candidatus Gastranaerophilales bacterium | reverse complement strand
CTTTTGAACAAGTCCGACATAAGCACAGCTTTAACTACTGGATGCTCCAGTTATTGCTATACTTTATTTGTACCAAACAATGAAAAAAGTCCTTTGGAATTATTCTTGGAATAAAACCAAGGGACTTGAATTTTATTAAAAATTTGATACGCTGTACCGGATTAATAATGATGCTCTTTTGATGATGTTCGAGACGGAAAATATGGAAAATACGCCGCAAAACCCGACGATTTGAACACCAAATAAGCATCAAATGAGCCTCAAACCGCAATTATTAGACTACGCGCCGAGCATAAAATAGCAAGAAAAACCCGCATAAACGCAGTGTTTATGCGGGTTTTTGGCTTGGCAGGGGCAGAAGGACTTGAACCCTCGGCACGCGGTTTTGGAGCATATAAAGGTGATTTACATAGCGTTTTATAACGTGTTATAGCGTGTTTTATTGTTCATATTGCACTATCTACAGTATCTATAATTGGAGATTTTCACGAATGAAAAGAAAAATTCAAGAATTTTTCCGAGATAATTGTTAGATAATCTGTTAGATATACGCCACCAGCCATCTGATTTATTCTTTTAATTGAATACAGTCACAGGCTATATTGAATTAAATGAATAGTTATAGTTTGTTTTCTTACGCATTTTTATGGCGTTCTTAAATCACGTTCTTACAACTTTATAGCACTTTAAAAATCTAATTTTAAGATCTGAATTATCTTCTTCTGTAAAATCTATTTTATTTTTCTTTGCGCCCTTTCTTTATCTACTCTCTCGTAGTATTCTGCATAAGTTTCATCTTTTCTTTTTAATACCCAATCAAAATTTTCTTTTTCTTTTTGTCTGCGTTCATACTCAGCATCACTCAAATAATATTTCCCACGCTCTAAATTTTTCATCACTTGTTCAGGAGAAATATTTGGATTTAGCTTGTCGGAGTTCATCAATTCTTTATTTCTCCAATACGAAGCAGGAATAACAGGAGTCATTTTTTCTTTAATTATGTTACCTCCAACAAATAATGCGCTAAATATTCCAGCAACGCCGCTGCCAAGAAACGAAAACAATCTCATATTCCACACTCCTTTATTTCGTATCAATTCCACTGTTTCTAATCATATCTTCTAAAGCGTTTCTATCCCATAAGACAATGCCAATACTTTCCGCTAAATCCATTGCAGAGAGAGTAAAAAACCTGTTTGTTAAGACCACACCGACATTACAGTTATAAAACACTTTTCCTGCGTTTGCTTCTTGTACCGCTGAATTTCCAACATCAGAAGAATAGCATTTGCATTGAATACCAAATTTGATTTTATCTTTATATGCAATAATATCTATACCTTGATCCCTACTGCTGCTTGTAACAGAAACATCATAATACCCATTAGATAAAAGCAGTTTAGCACAGTATTTTTCAAATACATATCCATCCATGCTATCAATCTTATCGAGAACACTGTATACATTTGAATTGTTTACTAAATTATCAATATCATTATTATCTTGTTTTGCGTTTTGTTTCGCTTTATCTCTCTGTTGACGTTCTATACTATAAGTATCGGGTATGGTAAATTCAAATCTTAACACACCTTTATCCCAAGTCTTTTTTCTATCCTTATAACATACTATTGTACATGGAGGATTATAGAGATGTGATTCATCGACATCAATATAGTGGGAAAAATGATATGTGACTTCAATACTGTCCTTTTCACTTAGTTGTGATAACCAATACATATAGATTTCATATACTTCTTGATTGATTATGTTTATTGTTAATATGTAAGTAATTTTTAGGGCATTTGTTGGAACTTGACAGATGTCCTGTTTCGTTGTACAATAAAATTAGAACAAATGTTTAATAGTCTTTGTTTGGAATAAATAAAAAGATTTTAACATATCGTTTGATTAAGCATATTATATGGTATCGGTTACATACTATAAATACAATATATTGTATTTATAAATATTATAATTTTGTAATATTTATAAATTTTTTAAATGTATTGACAATTTTATGATTTTATGAGAAAATTACTATATTGTTACTAAAGGTTACAATATTTTAGTTTTAAACACTTTGTAACAATTTTGTAACCGACTGTTACACAACTTTTTCTTGATTCCTGCTTGTGATGTCTAACTTGAAATTGAATTATAAATCAATCTATAGTATAATAGGATGAAAGAATTGTTATCTTAGTCATCATAGGTATTTGTCGAAAATGTAATTTTGTTGTAATATATTGACATTTCTTGCCACAAATGATAAAATACTTCTGAATATTAAAATATTTAGAAGGGGTTATCAATGACGAATAAGAGTAAAGCTAAAGGCAAACTTGCAGTATGGTTAATAAGTATTTTTATTTCTTTCATACCAATGCTTATTACATCATTTGCATCATCAATAAAATTTAATATTGCATTTGGTAATGTTTTTTATTCTGAGTTCTGTAAGAGTTCAGTATTATATATTTCTATATCGTCAATTACTTCTTTAATTATTAATTGTATTATTAATTTTATCGACAAAGATAGGAATGAAAAGTTTAAATGGTTTGATTTTGGTTGGTTAGTGTTTTCAATCATTTTTCTTCTTATTGGTTGTGCATTGTATGGCATTTTTTCAATTGAAAACCTTTCAAATCAATATCAAACTAATAATAATCAAATAGACGTAAACGCTTTATTTGTAACTAATTTATGTGTTACGCTGGTCTTTTTAATAGCTGGTACTATTAAACATATAATAGACATAGTAAAGGAGAAATAAAATGAACACATTTATTACAATTTTAATTATCTTAGGCGTTATATGTGCTGTAGTATTGATTCTCCTTTCTGTGTTTTATTTTGTTTATATAATAAAAAACAAAAATAAACCAAAGGAAGAAATTGTAGTAAACAATAAAGTTGCTAATACTATATATTCTGACGCTTATAAAAAGAATAGTGATATGGATATTCAGGTTTTTTTGAACAAACTATTATCATCAAAAAATGGATCTGCTATTGCTGCCTCTTTTTTAGCTTTAGTTTCATTACCCTATGTGCTAATTCATGTTTTGATCAATAAAGGAGAAAAGTATAGCGATAGTGTTCAAAAAAAGAATTATTGTGATTCACTAACACCAGACATTATTAGTCAAATTAATTCGGTGGAGGGTAGGTATGAATAGCATACATGCTGAATATGTTCCTGTAGAACCAAGGTTAAAAGAATACCTTGAAAAGGATGATAAATTTGCTTCAAGGTATGATGCATTATATACCAGTATGTGTAGTTTTTTAAAAGCCTGTAATCTTCAAGATAAAGCATTTGTAGATAGAATTGCTTTGGGCTTTGCTCTTATTGATTATTTTGAGGATATAGATAGATTAAAAAGATTTCACAACATAGAACATGTCAATAGTATAAAAATTGTTTCGTATACATCATATTGGCTTTTACGACGTGGTGTTATACAGGTTAGGGAAAGTGATAAAGATTTAATATATATTAACGAAAAATTTATTTTTTCATATATTCTTGAATTTCTGAGTAAAAAAGGAAAAAAAAGAATATTAGAGAGAGATAATGTTGGACTTAAATCTTTTGAAGATTCTTTAATGTATCATTTAAAATACAGATTAATTAGTGCAACAAATTTGGAAATAATGATAATTGCTTTTTTTGCTGGCGAGATATATGAAAACGAAGAAGAAGACCTCAGTTTTCAGATAACAAGCTATGATGATCCTAATAAAAAACCAACGGAATAGCATCAATACACATTATTCTTAACCGCTACCTTTTCTGGGTAGCGGTTTTTCATAATGATAAATACTAATTGTATTGATTGTAACCACTATTTCCGAACTCAAATAATCATTATAATCTTAACCCTAATATTATACAATTCTTATAATAATTCAAAGTATTAGAAAGTTGGTTTTAATTATCTTAGGTTTTTTGACGGTTAAGATTTTGGTGTGCTGAGATAAAGGTGAAGTTGGTAAGGGGCATTCTTAATTCGATTATAGAATTAAAAGTGTTATTATCCCCCCTGTAATGTTGCGCTGCATACCCTCCCCCCTGTATAAAATAATCCCCCCTGTGTTATTATACCATACATATATTGACAGATTTTGACAGGCAATTATATAACGTTTATTTGCTAATATATAGGGTTGTTTATTGCGTTTTATCCTAAGTATATACAGATTATCTATACAGACGTTTAACGCAATATAGACAAAATAGCAGGGCTTTTACCGCCCTGTTTAAATATGTTTATGTAGTTTTCTGATCAGTATAATATCAAGATAAAACAGACTATAAAAAAGAGAGTCAACCGCTTTTTGGTGACTCCCTTTTCTTTTATACGCCTAAAATATAATTTACTGCTTTTTCTGCTTTACTTGCTGCCGATACGATAAAGCGGTTATCATTTTTCAACACCTTCAACCAACTTTGTATATATGCTGCTGTATTTCTAAAAGTGTTGACCGTTTCAAGTTGCATCCTGTTCATCAGGGTTGCACTTCCTATTTCAGCAACTAACTCTTCTTTGCTGTACTCATGCGATCCAAAAGCTGCAATATCTGTTGTGCTGATCCTTGCTAATCTGCTGTAGTGTCCTGTACTGTGTACTAACTCATGATAAGCAGTTGAATAAAATTCATTTGCATTTTTATATTGATTTTTTGACGGTACAACTACAGCATCGGCAAGCGGTGAATAATATGCTTTATTGCTGATCGTTTCGGTGTATTTGATCCCTTCCCTTGAAACATATTCAAGGATTTTTTTTTCAGCCTGTTCAATCGGTGTAACTTCCTGTAAAGGTTTTTCAAGAGGTTCAACGCCTTCAACCTGTGAAATGTGAAACACATTATAATATTTTAATATCGGTATGTGTTTTACTTCTTCTTCTCCATCTTTATTTGTAACTTTTTTGTCGATGATATTCCAGTAAACTACTATTTCTGATTTTTCACCTTTTTTAATGTGACCGCCTAACTCTTTCCATTGTTTAAAACTTGCATAAAGAACAAGAAAGATTCTGAAAATAAAAAATCTTAATTAAAAAGGCTAAATATTATTTTCTATACCAAAATCAAAAAACGTTTTAGCGATCCTGTTGGATAACTAAAGCGTTTAACTTATATATGAAACCTTGAAACTGAACTCCTAATAACAGTTTAAGAGGTGGTAACAAATTATTTGGATAAATCCCGAAGCTGATTTTGCAACTCGACTTTCTCCCAGCGTGATTTAATCGTGGAGTATTTAGCTTTTTCAGTCTGTTTGTCTATCTCTCGATTCAGAGCAGCATAAACCTTTTCGGAATGAGTGAGTTTAAAAAGAAAGAGAAGTAGCTTGATTTTGCGGTTGCTTGTCATACTACTTCCCTCACTTTATGGAACGAATATCAAATCTCAATGTTGCCGAACAGGATAATTCTGACTACACTATTATTATATCGTTAAAAATTTAATATGTCAAGAATTGCGAAACTGTACCACTTTGAAGGGCAAATAAAAAAGTGTTAAAAACACTTGACAACGGAATTGATGTGTGTTAATATTTGAACATATAGCAGTACCAAAAAACACGCTCGTCTTTATTGGTATGGAAAGGGGATCAGTATGTATTATTTTTATGCAAGAGTATCAACACCCAGCCAAAGGATGGAAAGACAGACCGATGCTTTTATTGATTTTGGCAAAATCCAATTTGGACTATCAAAGAAAGAAGTAGAAAAAAATACCTACAAAGAGAATTACACAGGGCGAAAGATAATAGAACGCCCACAGTTTATGGAATTACTCAGTAAGGTAAAGTCGGGAGATACAATCGTTTTTGATTCTGTTAGCCGTATGAGCCGATCCGCTGAAGAAGGTGTAGACTTATATCTTGAATTATTTGATAAGGGGATAAATTTGATCTTCTTAAATGAAAGACACATAGACACAGATACCTATAAATCAGCATTATCAAATAGTGTTGAGTTGACAGGAGATATTATTGATGATGTATTAAATGGAATTAACAGCTATTTGAAGAAGTTAGCCACAAAACAAATCCGTCTTGCGTTTGAGCAAGCGCAGAAAGAAGTCGAGGATCTTAGTGATCGAACTTCTAAAGCTCTACAAGCAAAGAAGCGGAGAGGTGAGCCAGTAGGCGGTCAAGCACAAATCGGGATGAAGAAGAAAGTTAAGAAGGCGCAACCGATTAAAGAGCTGATCTACAAATATTCAAAGAATTTCAAGGGAACAAATAAAGATGAAGATGTTATAGGCATTATTAAGAACAAGCTGAAAACCTCTTTATCAAGAAATACCTATTATAAATACAAAAAACAATTAGCTGAAGAACTCAGAGAAAGAGAAGTGGAACAATTAGTTAAAATTTTACAAGAGAAACAACCTGATACAACAGAATAAGATTTAACCTACAAGGTGTGGAGCAAACGTAGCTTTACACCTTATTTTTTTTCGATGAAATATAGTTATCATAGGCTAACGGTTTTTGGAACGGTAAAAGAGCATTTCTATAAAGAAAACTAAATGACGTTCCTTTCAAAACAGCATAGATAAGCCATTTGTTTATATTTTTTTAAGGGAAAATAATTAATTAACACAAAACGGTTTAGATTAATGTGGATTATATAGTCAACTATTAGTAGCAGATGTTTAGATTTTTGTCAACGGTTAATTTCAACAAGATAGGTATAGACAAAGCGTATTCATCTATTAAATCACACAAATCGTACAAAAAACAAAATTTCTTTCTCGGTCTCTTTGCTGAATGAAGATCAAAATTGTATAATAAATTATAAAGATGTAAACACACGTTACCAACAGCCAAACACGACAACCATCACAATCCATCAGTACAAAAAACTTCAAAGGAGGTGATTTGCCATGAAAGTTGACAGAAAAAATGAATGGTATACAACCATATCTAAGCCTGAGTTAATCAGAGAAGTTGCAAGAGCCTTAGGAAGAGATTACACAATTAAAGATGTACAAACTGTCTATCGTGCGATTGAAAACAAAGTTAAAGAATACTTAGAATCTCAGGATGAGATCACAATTAGGTTGGCTAAAGGTTTTTACATTTCTTCAACCATCAAAGAACCGAGAAGCTACAATTTATATGGAAAAACAATTACTCCCATCCCTAAAAAGTGGATTACTGCAAGAGTTACAAGAGACTACAACATGAAGAAAAACGCTGAATATAACGCAAAATAAGGAGAATAGAAGGTGATTCCAATGGCTTTAAACTGCTACGGATGCACAGAAGAGTCAAACAACAAACTATTCACTATAGGCAATCTATATCTTGTCAGAGATCAAAAAGGCAACAAGATAGAAGCAACACTTGTAAAATTTATCTATGACGGTTTTATCTCACTCTCATTTAAATCTTTATTGTTCGCAAAAGGGTTGATAGGCTATAAACGCCTTCAGGAAAATCGTTACCCTGATAAAGATATTATCTATATTTACGATGTTAAAGATGTTATTAAAGAATTGGAAAATAGAGCAAGAATAAAACCTGATTGGTGTTACACTTTCTCAGGTCGAACACTTCACAAAGAATATGAGGAAGAAATGAATCCAAAAACCAGATTTGGAAACAAAATAGAACGATGAGATTAAAATCAAAAATAATCCTTACAACTCAATGATAAGGGATAAAAAAGATGTTATCCGTGAAGTTGAAAACAGGGTAAGAATTTAAAAGGAAGATGAATAAGTCAATTTGAAAAGAGGTGATGACAATGCTTATTTTAGCTTTTGGATTTGTGATAGTGGCAGCTATACTAAATACTATCCTCTGCTTTATGGACTTTAATGTATTATATATTATAGCAGCGGTAACTTCATTAGGTAGTGCAATCTGTTACTATCGGCTTTTAATGAAAAGAAGAAAGAATTATCTTAACGCAAAAAACGCAAACGAAAACAAATGATTTAATGAATAATCAAAGAAAGAAGTGATTGTATGTTTGTTTATGATGTAAAAGACTACGATGAAAAGGGTAATATGAATGTAACTTACCACAATGACCTATTAGACGAAATCCGCAGCTTAGATGAGGATAATAAGTACAGGAAGGAACTGTTGAGCCTTGAAACAGACTATAACAGAATCATGAATCTCCCTGAGATCGGCAGCATTGAAACATTGAGAGAAGAAATTGAAGAAAAGACAAGTGCAAGGCTTGTAACCCTGTTAAGAGAATATTATAAAAATAAAGTTATTTCCGAAATCAAAGGTATTAATATCCTTGATGCACTGATGGGATCAGGTAAAACATCCTTTATTGACTAAAAAGAAAGTCAAGAAATTCAAGAATATCCTACAGAAAAAGGGATATACGGCTGATAGTTGCTTTGCACCTTGCAACTGTAAAGGTACAAATGCTTATGGAAATAGATTTAATTTGGTGTATGCTATTAATTTCTATATTCAACCTCATATTGCTAACTTCTTCCGCTTTAATGGTATTGACGTTAATGAGGATTTATATTCTCTGTCCTACTTAGTACAATGGATTTTCAGAAGCCGTATTAGAAATGGTAAACCTATCAACATATATATCCCCTCTTTACGAATGAGGACACTTCTTCAAAAATGGTTAGATGGGGAAATATAATCTTTGATTTGATACTGTATAACATTTATGATAATTTTGCCGAGAGCGTAGCGATAGGCAAGTCAAGCAAGACACGGTTAGCGTGGCGATAAGCCAAAGCGTAACCGTGGATTGTGCGACAGTTGAAAACAAATAGGAGGATTATGCAACCCCCTCTTTACCGTTTCGCTACGCTCACGGTCGCCCCCTCAAAGGGGCTAAAGAGCAGTTTTGCTACGCAAAACCGCAAACATTTTAACCTTATATTTAACCCTTGAAAAACAGAGTTTAACGCCAAATCAACCCTAAATGGTGTTAAACCGCAAAAAAAATGGCTTATCTATGCGGTTTTTTGGGGTATAATCTTAAAAATAAGAAAAAATATTATTAATATATAAATAGAGAGATTAGGAGTGATTGAATTGAGTTTGAGTAATGCGAAAAATAATCAAGAAAAAATAAAAATGTCGGGAACATTAAGGCGAAAGATTGATGAGTCAATCGCACAGAAGGTAGTGAGTAAGAATCTGTTACTTCTGCTTTGTAACTATTACTATCATCAAATAGTTTACAAAACCCCTGATGAAAATGAAGTACAGGCATATCTTGAATTGCTGAATAGTGTTTCTGATCTGGTGAAGAAATATGAAGGTAATAATGCTGTAGAATACCTAAAAGCGGTTAAGGCAACGGTAAATAATAATTATCTTTTATCAAAGAAGTGGCTGATGACTACTAAACAGATTAAAGAAATTGAGAGGTTATTGAATAGTGAGTACACCTACATAAGTAATCACATTAGAGATGTACTTGTTAAAATGACAGACCAATTAGGAGCATTAAACAAAGCTGATTTGAAACTCTATATTCTTGAATATGACAAGATTGAGTTTATCCTTGATAAGATCGGTTGTCGTCAAATTAGATATGTCATTAATCCCAAAGGGGATGACTACTATGAGTGTACTAATCCGAATGGTGGTTGTAATTCTCATGAAGTAAGGGTAAATGTTAATGAACATTTGAAAATGACATACTCCGAAAGGAACTTAGGCGAAGCTGATATATTTACTTTAGTGCAGCTTGCAAAGAGATTTGATTTAGGTAAGGCGTTACTCTATGTCAATCAAATCTTAGGACTATCAAATCTTTCTGATGAGGATTTAAAATTGCTTGGTATTGATACTGAATCTAAAGAAGTTGAGAGAAAGCAATATCAACAGAGGAAAAGAGAATCCAAAAAACAAGAGGAACGCAGACAATATAAAGAAGCATTAGAGAAAGACAACCAAATCTTTAATCAGGCTGAACCGCTTATTTATAGCGATTGGTTTAATGAAGGAATATGTGGTGATGCTTTGCGTAGAATGTTTGGTATTAAATCTTTGGAGTGTAACGGCAAATATCCTCAAATTATATTCCCTATTAAGGACTGGAATGAAGGGCGAGTATTAGCTTATCAAAAAGAGTTGATTTGCGACAATAGCGAGGAACAGTTAAGGCTTGCAAGTGGTCAACCGAAACGCCTATTAACTGAGGGCTATAACAAAAATCAAAATCTGTATGGACTGTGGGAAAACTTTGAAGAAATTATTAAGCAAAAGCGTATGGTGATTTACGAAAACCCGAAGTCGGTTATGAAAAGAATGGTAATGCAGGATCATACTGCTGTTGCTTTAGATGGTAAGTCTATTTCTTGGGAACAAGTAGGTATTATCGCTCATATCGCAAGATGTATCTATAATGAGGCTTGGATGAGAGCTGAGAACGGCGAAATGGGAGTAGTATATGAACCTCTTGAAGTTATTGTTGCTTTGAGTGGTGATGCAGATGAATACGATGTGAGGGATATATGCAAGGCTATTTATAAGAATAGTAGAGAGCATTGTAATATTAGTTATATCTACGATAAAAGAGGAATTTTAAAGAATCATGAATCTCCTGCCGATGCTAACGAAAAGACCTTTAATACTCTTATGAAGAAAAGAGTAGAGTATGTGAACTATGGGGAGTGGTGAGTGCGTATGAACAACATGAACTATTCTGAAAAAAGAAACTCTACATACTTTATCCCGATTAACTGTGCTGATGATAAACGAGTCTATTCTGATGGCGGGAAAGATTATCAATTTAGGATGCGCTATTTAAGATTGTTACATCGGTACGGACTTAACCTAATTACTTATAGCAACGGTACTTTTAAGGTTGTGAATTTTGATGAGCAGCTTACAGACTATATCCAGCTAAAACAAGTTGGCTATATTGTGAAACGCTTAAAGCGATACAAGGCTCATCATAATCTCAAACAGCTAACCGAAAACATCTATTTTCTGATTGATGAAGCATTATCTAAAAAGCGTTAAGGAGAGAACAAAATGATTAATAAAGATAAAATAGTTTTTAATGAACCAATATATTATATACCAAACCATTCTAAAACGGCTAATCGAATAAAGATTATAAAACTGATTAATGATAATGTTGCTCTGGTAGAAATGGTTTTTAATAAGAAACAAAAGAAAGAAATGAAACCCTTTTCAACTCCCTTACAACATATTTATAATCAGCCTGAACACGCTCGTTTAGGACACAGAGAGTGGGAAAATTATATAAAGAAAAAGCATAATTAACAAAAGAATAGCAGTAGCGGATTGTGTGTGATCCGCTACTGCACAAATAATCAAGAAAGGACAATTTGCCTATAAGATATTTAGTTTTGTAAATTGATGGTGGTTATAATGAATGACGAAAAAGAAATATTTAGTGATTATCCTGATGTAGTGCGAATAGAAGAAATCCAATCTATGTTAAATATAGGGAGAAATTCAGTTTATGAATTACTGAAACAGGGTTTAATTAAATCAATCAAAATCGGGAAGAAATATATTATTCCAAAACAGAGTGTTATTAACTTTGTAAATACCGCTTGCAATAATTGACTATCTGCTTTATAATTTTTATGATCAGATGGCTGGTTATCGCAAAAAGGAGGTTTACAATGGCGATAACAGTTACAGGTTGCTTAGCGCAGAAATACAATAAATGGTATGCTGTTATTTCTCTTTATGATGAAAAAGGCAAGCGCAAGCAAAAATGGATACCTACAGGGTATCCAATAAAAGGAAACAAAAAGAAAGCTGAAAAAATCTTAAAAGAAAAGGTGCAGGAATACGAAAGTAAAAGAATATCTTATTATACCGATATTACTGTTGCAGAGTATTTTAAGAAATGGTTAAAAGAGATCGTCACAGAGGTTAGACCAAATACTTACCGTGTCTATAAATCGAATATGGAGAATCATATAATTTCATATTTTGAGAATGACGGTATAAGGTTGCAGGATTTAGAAACCGTAGACTTGATTGAGTATTATAAATTCATGCAGAATAATACTGATCTAAGCGGTCAAACAATCAAGCATCATCATCAAAACATTAGTAAGGCTTTGAATGATGCTATACCAAAGTACATATCATTTAACCCAGCTAACAAACAGGCAAGCAAAGTAATTAAAGAGAAACGCTTTAAGGCAGAGTTTTTGAATGATAATCAAATTGATGTATTGTTAGAGTTAGTACAGGATTTACCTATTAGGTTGGCTGTAGAGCTGTGTTGCATTTATGGCTTTAGACGTAGTGAGGTTTTAGGCTTAAAATGGCACAATGTAGATTTTAATAATAAATCTATCCGCATTTGTGAAACCTTGCAACAGTCTACAAAGGCTCTTACAGGCACTACAAACTACACAGACGATACAAAAACAGATAGTAGCACACGAACTATGCCGATGACAAAAAAGGCAAGGAGGCTATTACAGGAGCAAAGAGAGCGACAAATGCGTTTTCGTGAATTGCTTGGTAGTGGTTATGTTGAATCTGATTATGTTTGTACTTTTGATAATGGTAAGGTTATAACACCTAACTACTTATCAAGAAACTTTCATAAAGTCATCGAAAGCAGTAATTTACCTCATGTGCGTTTGCATGATTTACGCCATAGCTCAGTCAGCAATAAATTATCTATGGGTTTTACTTCTGTTCAAGTATCAGAATGGCACGGTCATAGTAGCCCTGTAACTACAATGAAGTATTATGCTCATGCTGATAAAACATCAAAAATGGCTATTGCTAATGCCTTAGATAGTGCTTGATTGAGAGCTTGATTGTTAGATAAAAATGACGGTTGAAAAAATCTTCTGTTAGATATTTGTTAGATATTAGGGGTATAGAACAGTAAAATAGAGCAGCAGCAAACAAAAAGAAACACCCCGAAAATGGCTTGTACAGTGCCTTTTCAGAGTGTTCCGTGTGGCAGGGGCAGAAGGACTTGAACCCTCGGCACGCGGTTTTGGAGTGCCGTTCAAAGCCCCGGAAACCGCATAGATATGCCGTTTTTAAGAGAAAAATGAGCATCAGTAACTGCAAAAAAACAGTTATTGATGCTCTTTTGATGATGTTGGTTATTCCGGTTAAAACTATTCAAAATTTACGACGCTGTAATCAAAGAGTACGCTCTATTCTCCCTTGAAATATTCGTGAGGCGTCGGGTGATAATCGTTTGTATAGTACTTTTTATACTTTTCATGCTAATGCTGGCAAATTCTGATTCTGCTTTATCCAGTTCCGCTTCATCTTTGAGGTTTAATTTGTTTTTCAGCACACGGCAATCTTCATAGAGATAAACATCGTATTTCATGATACTTTAGATTTATATTTCTTGAAAAGCTCTGCTTTAATTTGTTCTATCGTTAATTCGCCATTAACCCATCGTGCGGATAATCTCTTTGTTTCTTCTGATACAGGTACGCCCTCAATGCTGTTGATAGCCTTGGCGATTTTCACAGCGCGTTTGCGTTTTTCTTTTTCGGTATCAAGCATTGCGTTTTACCTCCTCCGCTAATTACTATTTTACTCAATGTTCTAAAATAGTCAAGTCAAGAACTACTTTTTACGATGAATCTATTTTGATATCATAATAATTTTACGGAATCCTTTTCAAGCGTGTCCGT
>CAJOOM010000057.1 GCA_905236775.1 Candidatus Gastranaerophilales bacterium | reverse complement strand
GATTTTTGGCAGTTCACAACTTTATCACTTCGCTTTTGTTTTTCTTGCGAAAAACAGCGCTTCGTCATGTTGTTCACAGGGGCGGCAATCCGTTCGCATTTGCTCACTCCAGCCTTGCAAAAATCCGCTGGATTCCTCGGTCGCGGGAGCGGGAGTTGCGCAGCAACTCATTCCCGCACACAGTCTCTCGGAATGACAAAGACTTGAGTGTGTGAGAGCAAGGCAGGAATACATTTACTTCTCGGAAAGACAAAGACTTGCAAGTTTTACGTAAAGCGAAAATACATTTACCCCTATATTTACCCCTGTATTTACCCCTGTATTTACCCCTCGGAAAGATAAGACTTGTGTACCGGAATTTTTGTAAGTTTATTTTCACTTAATCACTTGTAATAAGTGAGCAAGTGAGCAGGCGATTTAATATTACTCAGTCATTCAATCACTTGTAACAACAATTATTTTCAGCTTTTACTTCATAATCCCTGTAAGTTATAATTTATTCTGACAGTTCAGAAATAATTTCTATACTTTGAAATGAGCTTTTCATTACAATTGCTCTTAAAATAGGGTTATACATAAACGGATTTTTTAAAAGTTTTGTTGCCAATTTAATTTTTATTGGTATAGTAGATTTTTTATATTCATAATTTAAGAAAAATTTCTTTTTATTAAATATCTCACTTAAAATATATGCGCTTTCAAAAGCATAACTCATACCCTCCAGTGAACTTGGACTTATAAATCCTGCTGCTTCTCCTATTAAAAAAGCATTTTTTTCTCCACAACAGAATTCAAATGGATTTGCTGGGCGCAAAACCAGACAAGCCTCAGTTTTTATAGGATTTTCAAGTTGAAATCCATATGGTTTTACTTTTTCTTTTAAAAGTTCAAATTTTTCACGTCCATTTTTTATTGGAAAGGCGCCGCCAAAAATAAATTTCCCGTTTTTAGATAATCCCCAAGAGTAGCAATCCGTGACTTCAGGGTCAAATATGCAAGAATAAAACGGTTTTTTATGTTTATCTTCAAACCATTGTTGAATTGATAAATATGATGTGAGTTTTTTATTCGGATAAATAGTTTTGCGCACTATTGAAGCAGCACCGTCAGCTCCTATAATATACTTTGCTTTATATTCAAGTTTATTTTCACCTTTTTGAATGAAAATTTTATAAATATCATTTTCTTTTTCAACTTTTGTACATACAACATTATTTTCGATTTTGATGTGTTCAGGTATCAAAGATTTTAACCAAATATCAAATTTATGTCGGTCAAGATTCATATAAAATCTTTGATAATATTTTGTCAATGTTGTTTTAATGTCAATAGTTTTTACACAAAATATTTGCGGGTCAACAAGTACATTCAAAGGTAAAGTAAGTCCGAATTTTGAAAAGCATTTTTGTGCATCTTCAGCAAGCAAGCCCCCACAAGGTTTTTTAAAGCTTGAATTTTCATCATCGGATTTTTTATCAAAGGCTATAACAGAAAAATTTTTATCAAGTAATCGTGCAAATGTCGAACCCGCAGGTCCCAAACCAATTATTGCGATATCATATACTCTATCATTCAAATTCTTATTGCTTTCTAATGAGTCTAATAACATTATTCATCAAACTATCTATATTTTAACATAAAAAACAATCCTGTTGTGGTAAATCATAAGATTTACCACGACCTGCGGACTACAGACTTATGATAACCAAGTTACAAATTATCATACTGTTCTTTTATATATTTGTTACCGGAATCCAAATCATATGCTTTTTGAGCATATTCTTTTGCAAGTTTTAGATATTTTTTATCGTCAGTATTTTGATACAGATACTCGCTTGCATAAGATGCGTATAGATATGCAGGCGCATTTGTTTGATTAATTTTAAACAATTCTTCAAAGTATTCAATAGATTTTGCAAATTCACCGTTTTTGTAGCACATATATCCAAATCTTGCATACAATTCATCCATTTTTTCAGGATTATAGTATTGATTATTATTGCGTTTATTTGAGGATGAAGAAATTACTATTGATTTTCTATCTGATGAAAGCTGGACCGGCAAAACTTCGGAATTATATATATTGTATTCTCCCAAGTCTTTCCAGCCGGCAGGAAAATATTTGATGTTCTCGTTAAAATTTGCCAATCTTTTTCCGCTGTTTGGATGTGTTTTTCTAACGTCTGATTCTATGTCGTAATTAGAAAGAAAAGATAAAACATCTGCGCTGGAATTTAAGTCATAACCAGCATGCAACGCAAGTTTTGCACCTTCAACATCTGCTGCATATTCCATATTTTTCGAGTCAATAAGGTATTTTCTTTGCATTCCTATGTAAATCAACATATTTACAGCATCAGCAATATTACTGCCGCTGCGCGAATCAAATCTGTTCATTCTTGTGAGAAGTTGAGCGCTTCTTTGCCAGTGACCTAAAATTGTATGTCCCATTTCGTGTCCAATTACCAGTGCAAGAGCATTATCGTTGTTTGAAAAAGTGTCAAACATTGCTGTAGTGATTGTTATTAGGTTTGCTCCGTCAGAACTTGCATTAACTTCTTTTACATCTTTTTTAAGGCAAATACGCCAGTTTATGTAATCAAGTTTATTCGCACGGATAATTCTTTCAGCAACACGATAAATTTTATAAAAATCTTCCGCGTCTGCTTGTGTTGTATAGTATTTAGAATGTTTTTTACCTAATTGCATCGCATATTCTTCATACTTAACTTCATCCTGTTTGAGTTTTTCATTATATTTTGCGGAACTTATTTTGTCATAATTCCCGAATCTCATAATGCCGGGGTCTTTTAAGTTCAATGTGCTTGCAGGTTTAATTGCAATGTTTGTATTTGTACTTTTATTAAGAACTTTTTGTGTTGTTGCGTATTTTTGAGCATGTTTCATCTCTTTTATTTGCATTTTTGCATAATCTTTTGCCTCACTACAGTTAACAAAAAATGTACACACAAGTGCAAAAATTAAAATTTTTTTCATATATTCTCCTTTTTTAAAAAATATTATCATATTTACTTTTTTTTTGCAATACTTTTAAAACTTGCAAAAATACTTTTCTGTGCTTGTTTTTGCTTGATAAGTAATGCTGTCTTGGAAAGTCAGCAGGTAAGTTGTGGTAAATTTTAATTTACCGCAACATTAATGGTTTTATCAAACTATTTTGTCTATAAAATAATGCTGTCGTGATAAATCTCACTTTACCTCGACCTACGGATTTTTAAAAACATTTGCGTTATTGGCTACAGATGATTCTAATGTTTTAATTATTTCTTCTTTTTCTGCTTTTGGCATTGATTTTTGGTTTATATAATCATAACCGATTTTTTCATCATTTGAAAGTATTTTAACTAGATTGTTAGATGAGTTATATGATTTTGTTTTACAAAATTCATAAGCATCTTCGAAGTTTAGTTTTTCATTTATATATTCAATATCCCTATATGATAAGCCTAATTTTTCAAACGATTCGGAGATAATTTTGTTTTGAGAATCATTAAATTTATGCTTACCACTATTTGTAACACTCAACTTTTTCCAGCAATCTACAATGTCTTCTTTCGATGGTAATTTTAATTCAAATTGGTATTTGAAACGGCTTAATATAGCACTATTTAAGTCTATTGTTTTGTTATCACTCTTAATTCGATTCGGATCTTTGTTGGTAGCTCCGATAAATATAACATTATCGCACTCGTCTTGAAGTTTTATCATAGATTGTTTCATAATGTTCAGCATATCTTCGGAATGTCTTGAAGCTGAACCTTTATCTACAGAGATAACTCCATCTATTTCATCCATGAATATTACAAGCGGTTTTTGTTTGTTATTATTTGCATGTTCAACTAGAGCATTCATATAATTTGCAAGTATTCTCGGACCAACGGAAACAAATTCTGAATCAAAAAGTTCTTTGTCTAATTTTATATAATCCGCATTTAAATATTTTGCAATTCCTTTTGCTGCTGATGTTTTACCGGTCCCCGGAGTTCCCCACAAAAGCATAGAAAATCCTCGTTTAAGTTTATGTTCTGAGGCTGTTTTATCATTTTTCAAAATTGTTGAATATTTTTGTATAAATTCTTTTAATTCGGTTAAACCTGATAATTCCTCTATTGTTTTTACATTGGTCTTATCTTTAAAATTTTTAATATCTAATACCACATCACCATCAGCAAATGAAATTCTTGATTTATTACCAGAAATGATTTTTTTTATACGAATTTTTGATGTCCTATCATACATTATAGCAGTACTAATCCCTAGTAATCCAAGCAAAGCAAGCGAAGAATACTTATAAAATTTATCGTTGGTTTTCTTTTCTTGTTCTGATTTTAAATTATTATCAGTTATTTTTGACTTATAGTTTATGTTATTTCGGGTACTATCAATAGATGATAAAAGCATATTAGACTTCATAATATATTATTTCCGTTTGTAAGGTCGTCCCATACATTAGGTAGGTTGCGGTAAATCGTTAGATTCCCCGCAACCTACGTACTTATTTGAGTTTCCCGAATTCGTTCAACTTTGCTTGGTAAGTTTCTTCGTAGAGTTCTTTTGCTTGCATAGGTTTTAGTCTTTCTAAAATTACGCGTTTATGAACTTTCCCGATTTCATTGATAATATCATTTACGTTAAACATTCTTGTTCCGTCTATGTTACGTTTTTTGAGCATATAGTTAACAAGTTTTCTATTTTTGCCGTCAATTCTTGTATACAAATCTACTGCATCGTAGTTAGAAATTTTAGGGTGTTTAATTCCTTTTGCTCTATCTGCTGCACGAGTATCTTTGATTGAACCAAGTATTTCCGGTAACATCTTTAAGCGCATTTTAGTTGCTTTATTCTTGTATATATTTTCTTGTTCATTTACAATATTTGGATTTAATCTTTCATGTATAAATTTTCTTACACTTTCCTGTGCTTCAATTTTTCTCTTTTGAGCCTTAGAAAGAACTGTATTAACAAGTTTTACTGCGGGTGTTTCTAAAGTTTCTTTAGAGATTTCTTGTTCGAATTTTGGAAGTTCAACAAGTTCTGGTTGTTTTGTTATTTGCGGAATCGCTGCAATTTCTTGTTCCGGTTTAGCAGCTTCAGGCTTAGCAGTTTCAGGCTTAACAGCCATATCTTTTTTACTTACAAGTGAATAACGAAGTTTATTAAAAGCATTTTCTAATTTTATATACATTTTAGCAAAAATACCTTTTTTACTATCATACCCGCTTTTAATTGAGCTTTCTTTTATACGTTTAAAATTCTTAGAAATGTCTGTTTCAAAAAACGGATTTTCAAGTTCGTTCTGAAGTGCTTTAACCCTTTCTTCTCCTGGGCTTGTTATCTTAATAATTCTTTGTAAGTTTCTTTTAAAAATATTTCCTTTTTGAGCGGGTACAGCATCCAAAACTTCTTGCAGAGCAGAAAGGCTGCCTATATCTTCAGCTCTGTTTGCGAGATTACTTGCAAGTTTATATGCTTGTTTATCGGAATCTATTTTTTCATATACAGAGCGCAAAGCCTTAATCTCATCTTCGAAATTATTTGAATAATAAAGCTTGGATTGAAATTTTGCCAAAATAAATTCTCTTATATCAATATTCTTATCTGTGCAAGTTTTATAAATTTGAGCAATATCTTTTTTTGCTGCGTTAGAGAAGTTTTCCGGTATACGATATAAATGCATAAAGTTGCGAATAAAGCTTTCTCCCTCTGGTGAATAATAAGCTTCTAAATCTTCAACATCTATAACGTGTTTTGTTTCAAGGCTGTTTTTAAAAGCTTTTAAGCCATATTGTTTATCGTATACAGTTCGGTCGTATCGTCCTTCTAACAGCATTTTATCTAAATCTTTGATAGCATTTTCATTTTTTCTGTTTAGTCTTAAGTAGGATTTATAATCATCAATATGTTTTAAATATTCTTTTTTATTCGGAGATTCTAAAATATCCGGTAACAAATTCTCAGAAAATGTTTTTTTGCCGAATATCTCTTTTCCAAAATTTGTAACAAATTTTAAATCTTTTTTTGTCTTTGCATGTTCAAATATTTTTGCTAGGTTTTCAAATGAGCTCGATACAGTATTTATAATTTTATGGTGAATTCTTTTCGGAGACGGAACTAGTTCTGTCAATTTGAAAATTTGTTCCGGACTTTCTTTTTTTTCTGCATAATGATATAGCTGGTTATATTTATCAATTAAAGTGTAAAAGAAATCAAATTGTTTAGGGTTCATTTGTTGTGTTTGTGCAGAAATCTCACCTCTGCTTAATTGTAAAATATCTGCCATTCTTACTATTGTATCCGGATTAAATACGTATTTTTTTGCGGAAGTAAGACCATTAAATTTCGGGTTAAAATTACTGTAATTGTTAGTTTGAATATTCATATTAAAATCTCCATTTTTTGTGTTGTCTACATGAAAACACGTAAAAAATAAATTTGCTAGTTTGAGCTTTTAAAAAAATTAATTTTTTTAGATTTACGAATGACATTGTTTATTCAATGAAAAATTGAAAATGGGTTTTGAAAAGGTGGTAAAACACTAGTATTTTTTATGATTTTTTAAACCATTTTTCATTGAAACACAATTCATTCTCGTTATTTACGTATAGAAAGGAAAAAAATTATGGACGAAAATCAATTATCACAAAATGTCGGAAGTGTTAATCAAGAGCCGTCTAAAAAAAACGAAAACTCTAAAGAAAACACTTCTCAACACGAATCTTCTCAGTTAGATTCAAAAGCTGTTGAGGATAAGTCATACGACCCCTCAACTCTAATTTTAGGCAAATTCAAATCTGCGGACGATTTGGCAGAAGCTTACAAACAGCTTGAAAAACTTCAAGGTAATCAATCTTCAGAGCTTGGAATGCTTAGAGAAAAAGTTGCTTCATTGAATTCCGGTAATGAAGCGCTAAAGTTGCTGGAAAGTGTTTATGCAAGTAAAGATTTAATTCAGGAATCTGCAAGAAAGTATCCTGAATACTTTGCTGACCCATCTTTTAAACAGCTTTACACAGAAGCATTCCGAGCCTTCGGGGCTGATCTTGATGTGGACAAACTTGTTAATTTAGTCGAAGGTTACGTATCATCAAGAATTTTCTCATACGAAAAATCAAAGTCTGCTGAAGCTGAAACTCAAAAAACTATTGGGAGTATGAAGTTTGATAAAAATGAGAAAACCGTTTCTACTCCTGTTAAAAAGAGTATTCAGCAAATGACTCCTAAAGAGCTGGATGAATTGCTTGAGAGGATGATTTAGTAAATAAAGTTAATAAGAGCAAAGTTAATAAGTGAATAAGAATCTTTTATACTTCTTATTAACTTAACTCTTAACTCTTATTAACTTTTCAAAAAAGAAAGGAAAATTTAAAATGACAACAACAAAACAAATGATTGTTGATGCTTTTACTAAAGCATTTGACAAACACTTTTACAACGAGCTTGTTATAGGACAATTAGCTCACTCTGAACAAAAAGACAATGTACAAAAAGGTGACGAAGTTAACGTTACTATGCCCGGCATGGTTACTTTATTTGACTATGACGGAGGAGATTTGCCGACTGCTGAAACTGCTACAATCTCTACTTGCAAGGTTAAGTTAGACAGAGGAAAAGCTTTCCACTTTGAATTATCCGAAATGGAAGAAAAAATGCTTGAAAATGCAAGTGCAGATTCTAAAGACCAAGTCGAAGTTGCTAAAGAATACACAGGTGATGCAATTAAGCAGTTCGCAGCAGCAGTTGATGTTGCTTACGGTAATCTTTATACACGTGCAGGACATTATATTGACGATTCCGGTGACGCAATTTCCTTAACACCGCAAGTCGCTAAGGATATTTTTGCTTATATGCAAGCAAAGTTCCAGCGCGGCGATGGAAAAGGTCATACTAACTGGATTGACGGAAATATGATTGCTGTTATTCCTCCTGAATACCAATTCTATTTAGGTAAATTAGATGACCTTAAATACACCGAAAAAGGCGCAGAAGAAGTTCGTAAAGGCTACATCGGACATCTTTGCGGCTGGGAGATTCTTGTTTCAAACAACATCGCTTCTCCTGAATCTAACGTATTTTATCCGCTTTTCGGTGTTAGAGGTAAAACTCTTGCTGGCGGCATATCTTCAAACCTTAACACTACTTTCTACATTCCGGAAAAGAGTTTTAATACTTGTTACAAAGGTTACGGTTTGTACGGTGTAGGCGCTCCGCGTGCAGATTTCTTGGGTTCTGTTAAGGTTAGCGCACCGATTGCTTTAAACTAAAAGTGAATAAGAGCAAAGTTAATAAGTGAATAAGAATCTTTTA
The DNA here is from genome assembly GCA_905236775.1 of Candidatus Gastranaerophilales bacterium. GTDB lineage: Bacteria > Cyanobacteriota > Vampirovibrionia > Gastranaerophilales > Gastranaerophilaceae > CAG-196. Next base: position 4,100 of record CAJOOM010000057.1, on the reverse strand, counting down.
TACTTCTTATTAACTTAACTCTTAACTCTTATTAACTTCTCAAAAAAGAAAGGAAAAATGAAAATGACAAGAGACATCATTAATGTTCAATATCCTGTGTTAGACCACACAGAATCAGTTGCCAATATTGCAATAGAAAAACAAACCGTTACAGTTGCTAACGGTATTACCATAAAAGATGCGTTTTCTAACAAAAACAACTCTTTGTTTATCGTAATCGATAACACAGCAAATGCATCTTCTCTTTTAACCGTGAAAGCAGGAGATGCTTATCCTAACTCTATGTTAGGCGATATCGTTATCGAACTTGCTAAAGGTGTTTCCGCTATCCAACTTCAAGATTTATCAAGATTCCAAAAGTCTGATGAGTCAATTGATTTGGACTTCGCAACAGGATTCACAGGAACCGTTTATGCTATAGCTAAATGGGCTGGTGTAAGACCGGTAGAAGCATAATTTCATAATGGAAAATGTAAAATGGAAAATGGAAAATTATTTTAAAATTAAACAAGTTTTAATTTATTAATTTATTGGCGATAGTCAATATTAACCATTTTCCATTTTCAATTTCCGTTTTTAGTTTGCAAATATTTTAATGCACGAATATACTGTCAAATTATGGGCTAAAGGTAGGAAAACCTTCAACCTCATATATTATTGAATTAAGGCTAAAAAGAGTATCTATTCTATCTTTTAGCAGATGTTTTTGTATATTAATTTTAGATTCTTTTGATATTTTAAGCATTGGTAAAATTTGGTTAATTGTATCATTTTGATATTCTTTCCAAGTACTTTGACTTTGCGCAACGAGTCTGAATTGTTTATCAGAGAAATTTTTTTCTGTTTCATTATAATAGAAATTAAGTTTTGTGCTTAGATTTATATTTGAAGGTATGTTTGGTTTATTATTGTTATAGATGTTATTTTTTAATACATTTAAAATTTGGTAATTTGTTTTATTAGCAGATAACAATATTTCTTGGGCAAATGTTTGATACATGAATCCTAAGGTTTGATTGAGAATCTGTATTTCGCCATTATTTAGGGATTTTAGATAATCGGAAAAAATTTTTTGGTTTTTTGTAACCTTTAAATAAGAGGCTGCGGGTAGTTCTGTTTGTAATTCTTGTAAAATTCTTTTGTTTTCGTTTTGATAATATTCTTTTACTTTGTAATAACAATCATATTGCTTGCTATAGCTTCCGTTTGCATCTTTTAGACATCCGGAAAGATTGATATCTTCCGAATAAGCAAATGAAACCGAAAAACAAAATAAAAATAAAACAAAATACGACAAATATTTTTTCATGCATAAACCTCTTTGCAGGTATGCTATCAAACTATTGTCACAATGTCAAGAAAAAAGCAGGTAGGAGCATATGTTGTGGTAAATTTTTAATTCCCCGCAGCAACAAAAATTTATTAAACAATATTGTCGCGGTAAATCTCACGATTTACCGCGACCTACTAACTTTGAAAAATATTCACTTGCACCACCACCGTTAATACATCAATTAAATGTAATCAATGTTTATGCTATTGAAAAAGGCTCAATTGTTGCAGTTGGAATGATAGGATGTAAGGCAGATAAAATAAGTTTTATGCGAGGATATAATGAAATGTTAAAGCAAATTGAACCTAAAACTATTCTTTGCTATGGAGCACCGTTTAAAGAAATGGATGGAAATATAGTTAAAATTGACTATTGGCATAAAAGAAACGGGGGTAAGTAATGGGAGGAAACGGTTCATTTGCAAGCGGAATAAATAACCCGTATAATAAATATGAAGAAGTAGGGTTTGTTGGAGGGATAAAAGTGTTAAAAGGAACTCAAGGACTCCACAAATTACCTGAAGAATCTCGAACAAGTAATGCTTATATTAGAATGAAAGATAATCAATTTTATGAAATGAGATTTTATGACAATAATCATAAATTAAAAATTGAAATTGCATATCATCCTGAACCAAAATTAACGGGTAACCATGATAAAAAAGTTTTACATATCCATGAATATGAAAATGGTAATTTTAAGTCAAGAACAACAAGATTAATGACTAGTGAAGAGATAAAAAAGTATAAAAAATATTTTAAAGGAGTGAAATTATGATAAATGGAGATTATAAAATGTTTGTCAACGATTTATATGAGGGGAAAGAAATGAATTTCTCATATAAAGATAGGCTATACTTTCTTCAAGGTTGGTATGAATCTCCAACATATTGTATGGAATTAATAAGATTTGTTCCACTGCTGAAAAAAAATTTGTGGGAACAAAGTTCAACCATTTCAATGTACGAAAACGGCAAAGAATTTATGAAATCAAAAATTTTTGACGGAAAAACCTTTGCTGAAATTGAATCTGAAGTTGAATGGTTAGACTTTACACCTGATAATATAGAAAGAAAATCTAAAAAATATTGGGAAAAACATCCAAATGAAACACCTGACGGAATAGTATAAAAAAGACTTGATTAATATAGTTTGTGGGTGGGCAAAATGAATGTGTGCCCACAAAGCAGGTAGGTTGTGGTAAATTTTAATCTACCGCGGCAACAAGAATATACAAAGCAATAACAAGAAAAAAATTAATTAGGCTTGCAAAATTCATAAAATCGGTTAAAATGAGAATACAGGCAAGGGTAGCGTTAATACCCAAGCCCGTTCCCTTAGTTAAGGGATTGTAGCCAAAGAACTATTGATATTAATATCAGTAGTTCTTTTTCGCTGATATTGATTATCATTTTATCACCTCCTTTCACAAATTCAGCGAAAAACAATAATCAAAATCTTTAGCCTGTATTCTGTTTTCAAAGTTCTTTTGGTATTCTATCAAAAATTTTGCATTAAATCAATAAATTTGCTGATTTATTGTGTTGAGGTAAATAGTTAAATTCATCGCTACATGCAAACTTTTGTAATATTTCTTAACAAAAAGTGTGATTGTAACGAAATGTAAAGATAAATTTTTGGGGTTGACAAAGTGGCTCAAATCCAGTCATAATGCCCTAATAGAATAGAATAGAATAGAATAGAATAGAATAGAATAGAATAGATTTACCCCTGCGCAATTTCTGAAACCTTTTTGACTTTATATATGTGTAAGATTAATCGAGCAATAAAGATAAGTTTAGTAAAGGAGATAAGAAAATGTCAAAGATTAGATTTTTTATGCAAGAATTGGGCAATTTATTAAAAAGGGAGTCTACATTTGGTGAATTTAGCCGTATAATTTGCGGACAAAAACCGAAAACATTAGGTGAGGGATTAAAAAGAGTCAAACATTCATTAAAAGGAGTTGGAGAAGATTTGCATCCTTCAAAAATCGGAGAAAGAACCTATAAAACAAGTGACAATTCATTTATGAATATTACTACTGAGAATGTAAATGTAAAAACGGAATCTACAGGACTATTTGATAGGCAAATTGATAATATGCAAGCGGGTTCACTGCTGAGAGTACTAAGACCAAGCAGAAATCCAGCTGAAAATAATATTTATGGGGTATCAAGACTTCGTTGTTTAGTTCCTACATATCGTTATGAGAAAAGCGGGTTAATGCAAGAAACAGTTGATTTTGTTCATAAAACAGGTAACGATTCTAAAAATACACTTAAAAAAGTAATTGACAAACCAGCTCAATCTACAATTAAGAGAATGGGGATTCATGATTCTAATTTGCAAACTTCCGATGTAATATTGGATAGGGGGTATTGGAACAATGCTCCATGGATGCAAACTAATATAAAAATAAAATTCCCTGAAAGGCAATATCCTTCCCAATTGTGGATGCAAGCAAGCAGAATATATTAGAAAATAAGTTTTGATATTTCGGTAAATCTTCTGATTTACCGAAATATACAAAATAATTAATTAGGCTTGCAAAATTCATAAAATCGGTTAAAATAAGAATACAGGCAGGGGTGACACGAACACCCGCCACCTGCGTACCTTATGATATAAGATACTTAAGTGCAAGAGTTAATGCAATTAAGAGCATTAACTCTTCTTCGTTGATTTCAACTAACATTTTCACCTCCTTTCAAGTTAGCGAAAATTATCGTTGAAATGCTTGTATAAGCAAGGTAAACAATAAAATT